>JAYSYX010000102.1:0-4780 GCA_043727235.1 Bacteroidota bacterium | reverse complement strand
TAAAACTATAAGAAACTGTATTAAAAAACCAAGTTAATACTATGCGGACTTCTCAAATGAAAATATCCACTCCCCAAATTTTAGCATTGACCCGTTTTTTCGCTGAGATTCTGAAGCCTCTATTTGAAGGTTTTCCTCGAAGGTGTTGAGGCTTTCGCTCTCAGCGAAGGTCTCAATAAAGCCCATTGTCACCATGTGAAACTCATCGGGAGGGGCAGCCTCACTGGAAGGTTTTTCTCCAAGATATTGAGGCTTTCGCTCTCAGCGAAGGTCTCAATAAAGCCCATAATCAAAAATATGTCCCACAGGAAGCGGTAGCCTCAACTGATTGTAACAAGTGCTTGAGTCGCTCGATCTTTGGGAATTACCCCAACTGAGGCCTTCAAAGGAGCGAAAGCCTTAGTTTTTAAGGTCATTTTTGGGGATTACCATTACTGAGACCTTCGCTAGGAGCGAAAGCCTCAGTTCCTTCGACTGGACGTTAACCAAAAGTGTAACTCCCCTTTTTTAACCTTACCCACCTTCCTTCCTTTATCAGCATCCGTAGCTTTAGCGAAGGATGCTCCTTAGACCCTTCCCTTCTCCCTTCGAATCTTTCTCGACAGCTTTGTAATTTCAATTAAAGGCGCTATCTTTGCTCCTCAATTTAAAAAGCAATTATACAATGCCAGTAGTATCATCAGAAAAGAGGAAAGAAATTTTTAAGGAACACGGTGGTTCTGAAGCAAATACAGGTTCGGTAGAGGCACAGATAGCGCTGTTTACTGCTCGGATCAATCATCTTACGGAACATCTGAAAGAAAACAAAAAGGACTTCGCAACTAAACGCAGTTTATTGATGTTGGTTGGTAAACGTCGTAGGTTCTTAAACTATATGATGAAAAAGGATATCGTTGGATATCGTACATTGATAGAGAAGTTAAATATCCGCAGATAATTATTTTATGAACATATTCTTGGGCTATGAGGAAATTTTATTGCCCCATAGCCCATTTTTATTTTACAGAACCGGGAGGAGTCACAGTTGCAGGCGCAGTTTTCGAGTTCTATTTTTTAACCTGGGTGTGGAGTTTGATTAAAAATATTTTCCCTGATAAAACAACCCCAAAAATTACTTCAAACTCCTGCTCTCAAATTTAATTAAACAATGAAACCAAATCCGATCACAAAAACCATCGACCTGGGCGGGGGAAAGATAATTTCCATCGAAACAGGAAAATTGGCAAAACAAGCCGACGGCTCCGTTGTAGTGCGTTGTGGCGAAACGATGTTACTGGCAACAGTAGTATCAGCAAAAGAGGCAAAAGCAGGAGTAGATTTTATGCCTCTTACAGTAGATTATCGCGAAAATTATGCATCTGCAGGTAGATTACCCGGCGGATTCTTAAAACGCGAGGCTAGACCTTCAGAATATGAAATTCTGATCAGCAGACTTATCGATCGCGCAATGCGTCCGATGTTCCCGAATAATTATCACGCGGAAACACAGGTGCTTGTTACTTTGATCTCCCTCGACAAAGAAATTCTTCCTGATGCATTGGCATGTTTTGCAGCAGCCGGCGCAATGGCAGTTTCTGATGTTCCTTTTAACGGACCTATTTCAGAAGTTAGAGTAGGAAGAGTTAATGGAAATTTTATCATCAACCCAACCCGCAGTGAACTTGCGCAATCTGATATAGATATGATTGTTGCCGGAAGTCATAAAGATGTTGTGATGGTGGAAGGTGAAATGAAAGAGATCACCGAGGATGATATGTTAGAAGCAATTCGTCTTGCACATCAGTCCATTCAGATGCAATGTGAAGCATTATCTGAATTTTCTAAAATGGCAGGAAAAGAAACGAAACGCGAATACAATCATGAAACGCACGACGAAGATCTTCGCGCAAGAATGTGGAGAGAATTGTATGATAAAGTTAGTTTGGTTGCACATATGCCTTCCAAAAAAGAAGAGCGTCATGAAGCATTTAAAAAAGTGAAAGAAGAATTCATTGCACTTTTTACGGAAGAAGAATTGGCGGAAAAAGGCGGATTTATTTCTACCTATTATCACGATATCGAAAAACATGCTATGCGCGAAATGATCTTAACGGATAAACAGCGTTTGGATGGCAGAAAAATGGATGAGATCAGAGATATTTGGTGTGAGGTGGATTATCTTCCATCAGCACATGGGTCTGCAGTTTTTACAAGAGGTGAAACACAATCACTTACAACGGTTACACTCGGTTCAAAAAGAGATGAACAATTAATTGATGGAGTGGTACATGAAGGAACAAGTAAATTTTTATTGCATTATAATTTCCCGCCTTTTTCAACAGGTGAGGCAAAACCAATGCGTGGTTTAGGAAGAAGAGAAGTTGGTCACGGTAACCTTGCAATGCGCGCATTAAAATGGACCTTACCGGAAGATAATGTTTACACAGTTCGTGTTGTTTCTGATATTTTAGAATCAAATGGTTCGTCGAGTATGGCAACTGTTTGTGCAGGAACTTTGGCATTAATGGATGCGGGAATTCAAATTAAAAGTCCGGTTGCAGGTATTGCAATGGGTTTGATATCCGAACCAAATATGACCCGTTATGCAATTTTAAGTGATATACTTGGCGATGAAGATCATCTTGGAGATATGGATTTTAAAGTTGCAGGTACCGTTAATGGAATTACTGCAACTCAAATGGATATTAAAGTGGATGGATTGAGTTTTGGTGTTGTGAGAGAAGCATTATTACAAGCAAAGGCTGGAAGATTACACATTTTAAATGAAATGGGTAAAACAATGACTGCTCCTCGCACTGATTATAAACCACATGCACCGAGAATTGTGATGATGCAAATTCCTAGAGAATTTATCGGAGCTGTTATCGGACCTGGTGGAAAAATTATTCAGGAAATGCAACGTGAAACCGGTGCTGAAATTTCTATTGAGGAAGTTGGTGAATTTGGTATCATAAATATTTCATCTCCAAATAAAGAAAGTATTGAAGCTGCAGTTTCTAAAATAAAAGGAATTACTGCAGTTCCTGATATAGGAGATGTATATGATGCAAAAGTAAAATCAATCATGCCTTACGGAGCCTTCGTTGAATTTTTACCCGGTAAAGAAGGTTTATTACATATATCTGAAGTTAGCTGGGCTCGCCTTGAAACTTTAGAAGGTGTTTTAAAGGAGGGTGATAAAATAAAAGTAAAATTACTGGACATCGATCGCAAGACCGGTAAATATAAATTATCCAGAAAAGTATTAATGGATCGTCCTGAAAGGGAACCGAGCACTAATAATTAAGGATACTTTTTTAATTAAATTTAAAACGTCGGTGGTTTCATCGGCGTTTTTTTTGTAATTAGGAGATGGTCAATTGGGTGAATGGTGAATAGTGAGTAGTGAGAAGCCTCGATGATTGCCTAAAGTTTTTCGCACCAGGAAAGATTAATTCTCAGGAAAGAAATCTAATTTCCAATGTTCGCAGTTTGCATCCTCACTACTCACTATTCACCTAAATGAGTAATGTGTTATCCTCCTTCGCTAAAGCCACGGCGGACAAGTGAGTAATGAGAAGCCTCGATAATAGCCTAAAGATTAACGCACAAACGTAGATAAATTTCCAGGAAAGAAATCCAATTTTCAATGTTAGTATTTTGCAAACTCATTACTCATAACTCATCACTCATTGTCTGATCCCCAGTGAAAGTTCCAATCGAAGCATCCTCACCACTCACCACTCACTCTTCACCATTTCCCATCTCCTTTTTCCGTCATGTTCCAAAATATGTTTATTTTTAGTGGAACCATTTATTTATAAATCCGTAATTTGTGCTAAATATTCAGCATGAGACAACTGAAGATAACCCATTCCATTACTTCGAGAGAAAACGACTCACTCGAAAAATATTTGACAGAGATCGGTAAAATAGATTTGATAACTCCGGAGGAAGAGGCAGTGCTTGCAAAAAAAATTCGTGAAGGAGATGAGGATGCATTGGATAAACTCACCATGGCAAATTTACGTTTCGTTGTTTCTGTTGCAAAACAATATCAGGGTCACGGACTTACTTTAAGTGATCTTATTAATGAAGGAAATGTTGGATTAATTAAATCGGCAAAAAAATTTGATGAGACAAAAGGATTTAAATTTATTTCGTACGCTGTTTGGTGGATACGACAATCTATTATGTTGGCAATTGTGGAACATTCGAGATTAATTCGATTGCCGTTAAATAAAGCGGGCAATGTTTCGAAGATGACCAAAATGTCGAATCAGTTTGAACAAATAAATGAACGTGAACCTACGTCAGAAGAAATAGCAGAAGTATTGCATTTAAAAGATAATGATGTAAAGGAAATTATTTTAAGTAATATTAAACATGTATCTATGGACGCTCCACTAAATGGTGAGTTTGAAGATGGAAGTATGGCGGATATTTTGGCAGATAAAAATGAAGATACTCCGGATAAATCACTGATAAATGAATCGCTTAAAAATGAGATCGCAACAGCGCTTAAAGTTTTGGCGCCAAGAGAGGCGGAAGTAATTGCTGCATATTTCGGTATTAATGGATTTACAGCTATGAGCATTGATGAAATTGCGCATAAATTCGATCTTTCCCGCGAGCGTGTTCGCCAAATTAAAGAAAGAGCTATTCGTCGTCTTCGCAAAGCAACTACCAGCGATTTCCTAAAACCATACTTGGGATAATTTCCCGCGGGGTAAATGTTTGTTTCCCGCAGAGCTCGCAGAGGAGCAGGGAACGCAGAGGAATAATGTGTTTTTTATTTTAC
>JAYSYX010000101.1:0-4801 GCA_043727235.1 Bacteroidota bacterium | reverse complement strand
ATTAATCGGATCACAACCCTGAAACTTTTGCAAACCAAATAAATTTTACTAACTCAGAACTCACTCAAAATACTCATGATAAGTATCCAAATGTTTCTTGATCTTTTCAAATTGATTTGCACAAGTAATTTCCCCTCCAATCTGCATAGGAACAATTAATTCCTGGAGCGGAAATAAATAGGCGTGCACTAATTCATGCGATTGCCCCATATAGGAACAGTAATTAATCATATAGATGTAATCCTGAATTAAAATATTTGCTAAATTATGGTATGCAGTTGTATCGGCAGGAAAAGTAAACTCATTCAGATGTGCCATCATTTTATTTATGCCAATTGTGGTTTCGGCATTTGTTTTCCATTTTTTGCCATCGTTTAAATACAGTTCAGACCCACGACAAAGAATATATTTATTTTGAGGAGCAGTTTTATAAACTTCCATCTCTTCATTACCACAGGATAATAAAAGGCAAGTAAAAACTAGTATCAAAAAAGAAAACTTCAAGTCTATTTTTTATGTAAAGATAAGGCGTATCAGATGAGCAGTAGCACATATAGAAGCGTTTGCATTTTTTTTACATACTGTCGGTTGGTTCAGAAAGTGACTTTTCTTTTTTCATATTTTTTCCGAATCCAAAGGCTGCAACAAGACAAATACCACCCATAACCCACCAAAGAGCTGCATAGTTTAAATTTTCTATTATAGCTGTGCTTCCTATTGGAGAAATAATAAATGCCAGCGACCATGCAATTGTATAGGAAGCAACATAACTTCCACGTGTAGCCGGTGAAGAGGTTTTTATTGCATGAGAGATCATAAAAGGCATGGCAAATATTTCAGAAAAGCTCAACAGCGCCATCGACACAAGAAGTATGAACATACTATGCCCCACGTTGAAGAGAAAAAAGGAAAGGCCCAGCATAATGGTTCCGGTTACGATCATGTTTCCCGGAGTATATCGTTTTTCAATTTGAGAAACAATTATCATTTCAAAAACAAAAACAATAAGCCCGTTAAATCCGATCAGCAATCCAATTACATATTCAGGTTTAAGGTAAACATCCTTATAATACAACGGAATACTGCTGAATATCTGGAAAAATGCCGCAGCATATAAAAATACCATCGTCAAAAAAACCAGAAATTGTTTATCGCGATAAGGTGATTGTTTCCGCTCCCCGGCTATAGGTTTATTCTTGTGCAATTGAGGTTGTTTATGCCTGAAAAGAAAATAAAACACGAGTCCTGCAATTATACAGGTAATACCATCACCAACAAACAACCAAACATAACTTACCCCCGCCAACAAACCCGCCGCAGCGGGTCCTATAGCCACTCCCAGATTAATTGCCATACGCAAAAGTGAAAAGGAACGTGTAGTTGTTTCCGGTGTGGAATAATAACCTATCATTGCGGAAGATGCGGGTCGCATGCTATCATTTATCAACCCGCAAATAAAAACGCCAAGAGCAAGCAAATAAAAGTCTGTAAAAAAGGGTAAAAAGAGATAGGATATTCCTCCAAGTATCAAACTTAATGTTTGCACTTTGAAAGGGCCTAAACTATCAGTAAATCTTCCTCCCAAAAAAGAACCAAGCATGCTCCCGGCCCCAAATACAGCTATAATTAATCCGGCATCTGTTGTACTATAACCCAAGGCTGTCGTCATATACACCGACATAAAAGGTAACACCATACTTCCACTGCGATTAATAAATTGTATAATGGACAATATCCATACAGATTTGGTCAATCCTTTATAAGAATCGGTATAAATTTTAAGTGCAGAAGCAAACACGGCGCGAAGATAATATCGTGAATCGTCAATCGTGAATCGTCATTGTGAATCGTGAGTCGGGGAGTGTGCCGTGGTTGTGTGTTTTTCACCAACCACAATCACCAACCTCTGGTGAATAGTGGAAGGTGAGTGGTGAGATTGCTTCGACTTAATAAAAACGTTAATTGGTGTAATCTATAGCTCTAATGTTAGGAGGACCAAAACTCACGATTCACGATTCACGAACGCGAATCATTTGGATTGAAAAAAAAATTCCAACCACCGACAAACCCCATTGTCAATTATCAATTCCCCTCATTCCATCTAAACCCCTCCACCTCCAATCCTGCCAGATCCAGCGCCCGATTTACGACTGTGGCAGCCAATTCTTCAAAATTTTTAGGTAAACTGTAAAAAGAAGGTGAGGCCGGACAAATAATTCCTCCGGCCAAAGTAATAGTTTCCATGTTGCGGATATGGATCAAATTATAAGGAGTATCACGAACCATTAAGATCAGCTTTCGTCGCTCCTTTAATATCACATCAGCGGCTCTGGTTACAAGGTCGTTTGAAATTCCGGTAGCGATACGGCCCAGTGTTCCCATAGAGCAGGGGCAGATGATCATCGTTTCATATTGTGATGATCCTGAGGCAAATGGAGCGTTAAAATCATTTTTTTGGTAAAATGTGAAGTTGTAGTTATTGTAACTTTCATCTCCCAATTCAAATTTCCAGACTGCTTTGGCGTTATCACTCATAACAATTCCAACAGCAGAAAGCTGAGGCTTAAGTTGAGTGAGTTTATCCAACAAAACCTTTGAATAAATTGCCCCGCTTGCTCCTGTAATTGCTACAACTATTTTTCGTTTCAACATGTTAAGAGTTAGTTAATGATTGCAAGTTAACATTTATGGAATTATTTTTGTTTGACCAAAGTTGAATTATAAAACATTACTATGCAGAAGAAATATTACGTTGTTGCTGTTTTGATCATTATTACAGGAACATTATTAGCTTTTGGATTGCCCCAAAAATCCGCTGAAAATACCGCTGAAACTGTTGTTGAAGTAACTGCACCTTCAGATTCTGCGCTTGCCGAATTCAAATGGAATACTGTAATGGAGTCCATTGAACTACAAAAAACCAGCAAAAAGAAATTATTTATCGATGTTTATACAACCTGGTGCGGTCCATGTAAAATGCTGGATGCAAACACTTTTTCCAATCCCGTGATCAGAAAAATTATTTCAGAATACTATATTCCCACAAAATTTAATGCTGAAAGTGGTGATTCCATCCTTTTTAAAGGACAAACATTCACGAATCCGAATTATTCACCGCAACCGCGAAAAAGCACCCACGAATTTGCAGTATATATTGCATCCACCCAAAATGGATTAGGGTATCCGACAATGGTATTTTTGGATGAAGAATTAAATATGATCCAACCAATAGCAGGTTATCTTACTCCTCAGCAATTGGAACCTATTTTAGTTTATTTTGGAACTGATGCCAATAAAACAACTGATTGGCCAACGTATTACGCGGCATTTAAATCTTCAATCTCGCAATGAATTTCCCTATGATACTAGAATTAGTTATCTCCGCAATTATATCCCTTTATCCTGAGGAAAACAGGGTGAAACAAACTCCAACCGAAACTGTTGTAACTGACAGCATTCATTGGACTACTGTGGAAACTGTTAATAAAACAGTTTCAAAAAATATAAAAAAGAACAAGATCAAGGACGATAAAATAATAATGGTTGATTTTTACACCGACTGGTGCGGATGGTGCAAACGTTTGGATAAAGAAACTTACATGGATGCAGAGGTGATAGCCCTGACGAATAAATATTTTCATGCTATAAAATTCGATGCTGAACAAATGGACTCCGTTGAGTTTGCAGGTAAGATGTATACGATGAAGGCAGTTGGAAAAAGAGGCACACATGATTTTGCGATGGAAATGGCTTCCCGGCCTGGTGGAAGAATAGGATATCCAACCATAAGTTTTATTGATCCGATGGGGAAAAAGATTGCCGTTGAAGCCGGTTTTAAGGATGCTGCAAAAATGAAACTCACTCTTATTTTTTATGGCGAAGGACATTACAAAACAAAAGATTTTGCAACGTTCCAGAAGGAATATAATCAAAGCCTGTTAACGGATTGACATCCATATTTTATCCGGTTTTCTATATGCGCTGAATGTGTCGAATATTATCTGTCTTTATTTTCTGTTTTATTAGCTAAGTATATGATGGCATCTTATATTTGCCCGTTTTTTAATGTCTGCAAAAGCCTCCCATAATAGCAAATTAACCGGTGCGGGTGTATTAATAACACTCGGAATTGTTTTCGGCGATATAGGTACGTCGCCAATTTATGTGATGAGCGCCATTTTCGGCGACCTTGAAATTTCAAAAGAGTTGATCTATGGTGGAATGAGTTGTGTGTTTTGGACACTCATTATTATTACTACGATCAAATATGTTTATCTGGCATTAAATGCAGATAATAATGGAGAAGGTGGAATTTTCGCACTTTATGCTCTCCTGCGGCGCTATAAAATTAAATGGGCGATAATTCCTGCATTGATAGGATGTGCTGCACTTATCGCCGACGGATTCATTACTCCACCAATTTCCATTTCATCAGCTGTTGAGGGATTAAAGATCTTAAATCCGCAAATTAATACCGTTCCCATTGTAATTTCTATTTTAATAGCATTGTTCGTTTTTCAGCAATTCGGGACAAAGGTGGTGGGAAGTACTTTTGGTCCAATAATGATGGTGTGGTTTCTCATGATAGGAACCTTGGGAACAATTGAATTGGTTAAACAGCCGCAGGTTCTGGAGGCTTTGAATCCTTATTGGGCCTTCAATCTTCTCGCAAATTTTAAAGGAGGAATTTGGTTGTTAGGTGGAGTTTTTCTCTGCACAACGGGTGCCGAAGCATTGTACTCCGATCTCGGTCATTGCGGAAAAACAAATGTTCGCATAAGTTGGAATTTTGTTATTGTTA
>JAYSYX010000100.1:0-4815 GCA_043727235.1 Bacteroidota bacterium | reverse complement strand
AGAGCAATACCTAGCAAATGATAGACAACCTGAGCGTTAAATCGAAAAAAACTGATCTGGGGGCCAATTTTAAAACTTGCAGAAGTTATTGCATACCACAAACCCTTGAGCATATAAAGTATAATGATAAGTAAAATGGAGGCTAAAATATTATAAATCGTGTTTTCGAAGGGCATGGATATGTTAAAATGGGCTCCTAATAAAAAAAGAAATACGCCTGCGGTAAAAGTAAAATTCATAAAGGTGAGCAGCTTAAAGATATTGGCAGAAAACTCCCGGTCGCGATAAATTTGTTGACCCAAATTTGAGTTGAGAATTACCGTAAAATTTTCACTTAATTCTTTTGAAAAAACATAACGAAGCCAAGTGACATATACCAAAATAATAAGCAGTAAAACCGGTAAAAGCACATCGCGTTTTCCAACATGGACCTGACTATCCAAAACCTGCTCATTTCCATCTGAATCTGCGCTGAAAATAGAATCGTAAGGGAATTTTGGAAAATCAAGTTCCTTTAATACAGCATCTGTATCAATTAAAACTACCGGAAATTCAGGCTGAACTCCATTATTGGAAGTGGTATCGGCAGGCTGCATAATTTGCGCAGATTGACCATTTGCCAGAGCAACAAAACATAACAATATAAGACTTAAAAAAAAATATTTTCCCACTCAGAAATAATTCACGTAACCAAAATGAATTTTTGCATTTTTTAAGCTTAGGGGATTATTATTTTGACTTCCCAAAGCATAATTGAGTCCAAAGATACCTGCTTTTGTTTCAAAATTGATACCCGCTCCAATTCCATAGGGAAAGTCGTTTGTAGATACTCCAACACCTTTATTTTCAACATAACCGGCATCGACAAAAATTGCCGCATAAGAATTTTGTGATAACAAATATCTTATCTCCGCTGTAAAAATGTGAAACTGAGAAACCGGAATCGATTGATCGTCAAATCCCCGCAAACCCGAATTTCCTCCTAATCTCAATAATTCATTCTGAAGAATAATAGAATTAATTATTGAAGATCCATTGGCTTGCAATAAAATTGTGTTTCTTTTCAAGAAAGGAATATAATAACGCAGGTTATACTTATACTTAATGGATAGTGATTTATTATCAATACTATCATAGAGTGATCCAAAATCAAAGTCAGGAAATTCCGGATCGTATAAGGAGGAAATGGTATTGTTTTTTTCTATAGTTTTTGTTCCCGCTGAACCGGTGAGGGAAAAAGCGTAACCATTTCTCGGATTGAATTTATAATTGAGTTGTTCAAAGTTCCAGGTTAATCCATAAGCTCTTTCTGACAGATCGAGGTTTGTTGGAAGTGTTTTAGTTGTTATAATAAAATTAGTATCCACTGTTAAAATTGCGGAACTGTAAAAAGAAACAAATGCCTTGATATTATTGCTGCCTCCAAATTGATATAACAGTCCCGCTGAGGAGGATAGTTCCAGAAAATTGGAGTCCTTTAAAAATAAATTAAAATCAGCTTCAAGTCCAAGCGGCAAACCGGGCAAATATGGATATCCGAAATAGGTTTGTAATTCTTTGGTTGTGCTTTCCAGCTTAGAAAAATGTAATTTAAAAATTTCACCTGCATCAAAAATATTGTGCAGGTCCAGTCGTCCTTCTCCTGTAATTATAAATCTGCCGGTGATCTCTGTATTGGGGATCACACCAACGATAAAATCAAATCTGCTTGTTTTTTTTTCGTCGAGATAAACGATCACTTTCGCCGTGTTGCCATAAAATTCAATTTTAGTATTTCCTCTCACTGTGGCAAAGGGTATTTCTTTTAACCTGTTATCAAGATCATTAAGCAATTCCTGATCGTAGGGTTCACCCTTATGAATACCGGTATATTGGCGGAGGTAATTTCCGTTTAAATTCAGATTTCCAATGATCTCGATGGTATCAAAAAGCATAAATTGATTTTTTTGAAGAACAAGATCTGCTGTGATGGAAGAATCGCTCCAAATTATGCTATCGAGTGAAATAGTAGCAAATGGATAACCATTATTTTCGGAAAAACGCAAAAGATCGATCATTAGACCAGCCAGTTCATCGTATCGGAAAATTTTATTTTCAAAATCCTTTTTTCTATATCCGCTGTTTTCTAAAATGTAAACATCCACATCATCAGTTTCTAATTGCGCCCAAGTAATTAATTTTCCTTTATCAATAATTATTGAAAGTGTATCGTTTCTGTCGCTTTTAATGCTCCACGACGCAGTGAGAAATCCCTGATTATAAAATTCGTACAAAAATTCGTTCAAAAAATAATTTCTTTCCAATTTTGAATCAAACTTTTCGGACCATGCTGTTGAAGCTTTTTTGTTTGAGATATCTGCCTGTAAATCCGTTATAAGGAGAAAACAAACGGAATCCTGTGCCTGAACAGGATACAGGGTGCAGAAAAATAAAATCGAAATGACTAAACGAAATTGCATGATAATGAGAGCAAATTTACTGATACATTTGCACTGCAATGGATATTAACATAAACAAGGCCGGAATTTATATACATATTCCATTTTGTAAGCAGGCTTGTACCTATTGCAACTTTCATTTTTCCACTTCCCTAAAATTTAAAGATGAAATTATTTCTGCCATATTGTTGGAAATAGAAATCCGTAAACAATATCTAGAAGGTAAAAACATTCAATCCATCTATTTTGGTGGTGGAACTCCTTCCCTATTATCAATCATTGACATTCGGCAGATAATGGATCATTTGTATAAATATTATAAGGTAGATGGCGATATAGAAATAACATTGGAGGCAAATCCAGATGATATCAGCGAACAAAAGCTAAAAGAATTAAAAGAGGCCGGTATAAATCGTATTAGTTTGGGCATACAATCATTTTACGACAGAGACCTGCTGATGATGAACAGATCGCACAGTGCAAGTCAGGCTGAAAAGAGTTTACAATTAATAAAGGATGCAGGTTTTGAAAATATTACCGTGGATCTCATTTATGGTATCCCTGATCAAACCAATGCTGAATGGGAAAGTAATATTCACAAATTGCTGAGTTTTAATATCGACCACATTTCCTGTTATGCTTTAACAGTAGAACCAAAAACCAAGTTGTTTCAACTTGTTGAAAAAAAGAAAATACCAGCTCCTGATGAAGATCATGCAGCTGAACTATTTGAAATTTTAACCGAACTATTGACCTCGAATGGATATGAGCATTATGAAATTTCGAATTTTGCAAAAAATAAAAAATATTCACGTCATAACACATCCTATTGGTTAGGCAATTGGTACGCAGGATTTGGCCCTTCAGCCCATTCTTATAATGGTAAAACAAGACAATGGAATATCAACAATAATGCACTTTATTTGCAAAATATAAGTGCCGGCTTACCTTTTTTTGAATCTGAAGAATTAACAATATCTCAGCAAATAAATGAATATATCATGATTTCGCTGCGAACCATGTGGGGTTTGGATAAGGATCAATTTAGATTAAAATTTGGCCAACAAGAATTATTGCGACTTATACAGGATGCAGAAAAACATATCACCGAGAATTACATAACTGATTATAATGGTAAATTAATTATTTCAAAAGAAGGAAAATTCATTTCAGATGGAATAATTGGGGATTTGTTTGCGGAGGGGACAAAGGAAATATGACTTAGAATAAACGGTGGGATTTGATAAAATTTCGGAAAAATTTAATTTCCTATTTGCTAACCGTTTGACCCTTTTAGTTTTTGAAAAAAATTAAATGCACAAATGTTTAATTGATGTCGGCTGTTTAATTATCAATTGTCAATTATCAATTGTCAATTACGGAAGCGTTTTTTTATTTTTCATGTTGGCTGCCAAAAATCCCATCATTGTTTTATAGAATTCGAGTCGGTTTTCTTCGAGTTTAAATCCGTGCCCCTCATTTGTTTTCAGCATATATACCACATCTATATTTCTTTGTCGCAATGCATCCACCATTTGTTCTGATTCTGTTTTATTTACACGTGGGTCGTTGGCGCCCTGCGCAATAAATAATGGAATATTTATATTATCTACATGAAATACCGGAGATGCTGCCACTAATAATAAACTATCTTTTTTAGGATCACCTATCATTTCGTACATCATTTCTTTTTCGGGTTCCCAATAAGAGGGTAAATTATTTAAAAGGGTAAATAAATTGGAGGGGCCAACATAATCTATTGCACACACATAGAGATCCGGAGTAAAAGTTGCGCCCGCAAGTGCTGCATAACCACCATAAGAAGCTCCATATATTGCGATATTAGCGGGGTCGGAAATACCTTCATTAATAAGCCATTCAACGCCATCACTTATATCATTTTGCATGGCCTTTCCCCATTCCTTAAATCCTTTTATTGCAAAATCTTTTCCATATCCCCACGAACCTCTGAAATTAATTTGACAGACTGCATATCCTCTGCTTGCCAATAATTGCACATCGGCTCTATAACCCCAATAATCGCGGGCCATTGGACCGCCATGTACCAAAATTACCGTAGGTAAATATTTTTTACTTTCTACTCGCGGGAGTGTGAGGTAACCATTTATCTGCAAACTATCGCGCGAAGTAAATGATATATGTTGCATTTCACAGGTTTCTTCCTGATCAATATTGGGATTTATTTCAGCGAGATGGGTAATTGATTTTACTTCCGCATTATATAAATAAAAATCACCGGGGGTTCTGTCGTTGAAAGTTCTTACAATTAAATTCTTTTCGTCATCTGCATAAGAATTAAAATAAATATCACTGCCTGGAAATTCAGCTCTTAATTCTTTATAAATCGATTTCAGAT
>JAYSYX010000099.1:0-13224 GCA_043727235.1 Bacteroidota bacterium | reverse complement strand
AACCCTATAATAATATTGCAAGAACCTGTATTGAAGCACTTGCTGGAGTTTTAGGTGGAACCCAAAGTTTGCACACGAATAGTCTGGATGAAGCAATTGCATTGCCAACCGATTTTTCGGCGCGTATTGCACGTAACACCCAAATATATCTGCAAAATGAAACCGGAATTTGTGATACCGTTGATCCCTGGGGAGGAAGTAATATTATTGAAAATCTTACTGCAGAATTAATTGCAGAGGCATGGAAATTAATTGAAGAAACAGAACAATTAGGCGGAATGCGCAAAGCCATTGAAGCCGGAATTCCTAAAATGCGAATAGAATCTGCAGCTGCAAAAAAACAGGGTCAAATTGATGCCAAAACAGATATTATTATTGGTGTTAATGCCTACAAGTTGAGTGATGAAGAAGAGCAGGAAAATTCGGATATGGAAATATTATCGGTGGATAATACGGCAGTTCGCGAACAACAAATTGCGCGTTTAAATAAAATAAGATCGGAGCGCAATTCGGCGGAAGTTGAAACTGCATTAAATAAAATTACCACATGTGCAGAAAGCGGTGAAGGTAATTTATTAGAACTTGCAATTGATGCTGCGAGAAAACGAGCTACTTTAGGTGAAATATCTTTTGCAATGGAAAAGGTATTCGGACGATTTGCTGCAAATATTCAATCTGTTTCGGGTGTATATCAAAAAGAAGTTATGCAAAATGAAAGTTTTATTAAAGCGCAGGAATTAAGTGATGCATTTGCCGAACAAGAGGGCAGAAGACCACGCATATTAATTGCCAAACTCGGGCAAGACGGTCATGACCGCGGCGCAAAAATAATTGCAACCGCATTTGCCGATATCGGATTTGATGTAGACATCAGTCCCTTATTTTTAACTCCCGCCGAAGCAGTAAAACAAGCGATAGAAAACGACGTACACATTATCGGAATTTCCTCACTTGCAGCAGGACATAAAACATTGGTTCCTCAAGTAATTTCAGAATTAATAAATTACGGCCGCGAAGATATTATTGTAGTAGTCGGCGGCGTAATTCCACAACAAGATCACGCATTTTTAACCGAAGCCGGAGCCGCATTTATTTTTGGTCCGGGGACGGTGATTGCGGAAGCGGCGGTGGAGTTGTTGGAGAGGATGGTGGGGGAGGAGGAGTAGGCAGTGGCAGTGGGCAGTAGGAGTCAACAGTCAACAGTGGGCAGTGGCAGTCAACAGTGGGCAGTAAAAAGTAGCAGTCAACAGTCAACAGTGGGCAGTAAACAGTCCTCCTTCGCTATCAACTCCGCTAAAGCTATGTTGATTGAAAAAAGCTACGAAGGATAAATTTGTAACATTGGAGATTTTTCCTCCGAATTAGATTTTCAATTTACCATTTGGGCTTGAGGCCTTCGCAGTCTAGTCGACATGCAGCGAATTTACGATGGAAGAGCCGAAATTTAGTATATTTGTAGTATGAAATATCTTGATCGTATCACAATTGATCCTGAAATATGCCATGGGAAACCCTGCATTCGAAATATGCGTTGGCCTGTTGAGGTTATTTTGGATATGATATCTTCCGGTATGTCGGCTTCCGAGATAATTGCTGATCATCCTGAATTAGTGGATGATGATATTAAAGCTGCTTTATATTTCGCAAAATTGATGGTGAGTGGACATAGCATTAAAAATGTTGCTTGATGGAGTTTTTATGTGATGTTCATATATCTCGCAAGCTAGTAGCCTATTTGAATCAAAATCAATTTTCAACTAAACATGTTAATGACCTTCCATTAAAATGGAATACATCAGATTTAGAAATTTGCAAATATGCTGATGAGAATAATTTGGTTATTATCACAAAAGATGTGGACTTTCGCAATAGTTATTTCATCAATAATAAACCGCAAAAACTAATTCGAGTTTTACTTGGAAATATTTCAAACGTCGAACTAATTGAAATTTTTAATAAATATCTTTCAACTATTTTAATTTATAAAGAACATAAGAGATTTTATATTGAATTGGATAGAGATGGATTGTTTGTAATTGATGGGTGATATTCGTGTCCCCACAGAGTTACGCCCTGTAGCGAGTGACGCAGGAACTCTGCTTCAGGGCGAACTCTGTGGATGGGTGAGGATAATTTCCAATGTGTTCAATGTATGCTTATAATAAAAGTATATTAATTATCGTTATCCCATTATCATCCCATAACCCTACTACATTAATTAACCCATTTTCCACTATGAAAACCATCTTATTTCTATTAAGTATTTTATGTTTTCGCAATATCTACTCTCAGCAACCATTTATCTCCATTGAAAGAAATGGGTATGAATCGGTCGGCAAATTAATTGAATTTGAATCAACCATAATGGTGCTTGGTAGATATGATAGTAGTGATAATGAATATTTATTTATCAATGAATATGATCTATCGGCGCAATTAATAGAATCAAATTTTATTCAAGTACCCTTTGAGGAAGAAACATTTGCCATATCAGATATACTATGGGATTCGGTGCAGAATTATTACTACTTTGTGGGGAGATTGTTCGTTGATATTACCACAGAAATTCAAATTGGAGTTATAAAAGTTGATGAAAATTGTGAAATATTAGATTTTTTTAAATTGGGAGATGAGGAGGTCTCTGAATTTACTTACACCGCTTTAATTAATTCTTCAGGCAATCTTATTGTAGCCGGATATGCATTATATATTTATAAAGCCTTTATTTATGAGTATACTACGGAAGGAGTGTTTTTTAATGAAATAATTTACGACGATGATACGTATTTTGGGGTACTTGATTTGATAGAAGATGTTGAAAATAATCAATATATTAGTTCTCAACAACAATATGTATTAACAACAATAGATAAGGAAACATTAACAATCACTGGAGAAGATGAGGCACAAATACGGGATTCAAGTTATTTGATGAGATATCTTCACGATCTGAATTTTAGTTCTGATTTTTTAACTTCCTATATTCAATATAGCAACTTTGAGGTTGACTATACTAATTTTTATATTGCCAGATTGAACCAGGATTTTGACACCTTATGGACACTTGATTTCGGGTCACCCATCAGCGATATTTTGTTTTTCCCCCTATCGTTTGCCATTGCCGATACAAATAGTTTTTGGTTAACATATAGTACTTGTGATAATTGCCTTAATTTCCTATATGAACAGGTTCAGCATACAATAGGTATCATAAATTTTAATGGTGCAGGGGAAATTATAAATGAATATTACATAAATGGTGAATTTAATTATGGTTATCAATCACTCACTGCATCCAATGATGGTGGAGTATATATAATTTCAACGCACTACAACTGGACAGAGCCCACAAATGACCTTGACATTGTTATTTTTAAAATGGATGAACTTGGAAATCTTTTAACATACACTTCTGATTTCGAATATGATCTTAATACAATTAATGTGTTCCCAAACCCCACCCCTGATTTTTTATATTTTCAAAATTCGATAGTTAATAATCAGCTTCAAATTGTGATCTATGCATATGATGGAAAAGAGGTTTTAACGCAAATGATTACATCAACTGAAACGCAGGTAGATGTTAAGAAATTGAGCTCTGGAATTTATGTTTATGGGGTGTTTGAGGAGGGGGAAAGGATTCAGGATGGGAAGTTTGTGAAACACTAGAAAATAGAGCTGATTGTCAGCGAACATTTTATAATCCTAATTTCCGCTACTGAGAGTCTCAGTGTTGGACCATCCCTACTAAACCTTTTCAACAGTTTCAACTCTTGCCAACTCCTGCAAACCCTTTCCCTCCCGCTCCATTGAGGCCCTCACTGGGAGTGAGAGCCTCAAGTCGCTAGGATTTCCCTGCGTATTAAATAATTACAATTCTACTAAATACCAGTCATCAAATGTTATAATAAGAAATAAAAACTTATAAACTATATCAACTAAATCCTATGTCCTATGTCATATGTCCTATGTCATATTTCCTATGTCATGTTTTCTTCATATCCGCGATCACCGCCCTTATCTCCCCAAAAGAATAATTCTCTCCTAAAAATTCTTTAATTGGAGTTAATTTTTGATCTCCAACATTTTTGATTGCAAGTTTTATGGCGGGAATCTTTTCTTCTTCCACAATTTCTGTTACTTTAATTTCGCCGCTGAGAATAAATTCGGATAAATGGCCTTCAATGGTTGTAACGGCAAGACTCCTTTCTGCTGCAATATCAACAATTGTTTTGCCGGAGCGGAATAGATATAGTGTTTGTTTTTTTGTATCGCTTGGTCCGGATGATTTTAATTTTTTTTCAACTTTTCTTTGTTTGGTAAATGTTTTCTGATCCATTTTAGAATGCAGGCGATTTACTTCACAATATCCTTTTACTATATCGAGAAATTGTTTGCCGTATTTGTCAATTTTTATCTCCCCAAAACCTGATATTTTTTCGAGATCAGAGCTGTTTTGCGGCAAGTAAGTGGATAATTCCTGTAATGAAACATCTCCTAAAATTAAATAAGGTGGAACTCCTTCTTTTGAAGCAAGGTCAGTTCTTACAAAACGCAATTGTTCGAATAATTCCTTATCGAATGCAATGGCATCCTGCTCAACAGCTTCAATGCGTTCTTCCTGCTGAGTAAGAAAAACTTTTTCATTTCGATATAAAACATCTTTACTTTTTTCAGTGAGTGCAAGGTGAGAAAAATTTCCGTCCTCTATTCGTATTAGATATTGCTGGTCAATTAATTCTTTAAAATACATGTTCCAAAGATCTTTCGAAATATCTGCACCAATACCATAGGTTTTTATTTCTTTATGTTGTTTCCATATTTTTTCACTCTTGCTGCCGCGCAAAACATCTATGAGATAATTTATTCCAAACCTTTCTTCAGTTCTCAAAACGACACTCAATGCTTTTTGTGCAATAACAGTTGCATCGAAACTGTCTTTTTTGCTCAGACAAAAATCACAACTTCCGCAATTATTTTCTGTATATACCTCATTAAAATATTCCAGCAACATTTTTCTTCTGCATTGATTTGCATTGCAGAATGTTGCCATTTTATCGAGCTTTTTTAATAAAATATCTGTTTGCTGGGGATTATTATCTATAGAAGCAAAATTTTTGAGCACTGTAATATCTCCGTAAGAATAATATAATATAGCATCGCTGTGGAGCCCATCCCTGCCTGCTCTTCCGGTTTCCTGATAATAACTTTCAATATTTTTCGGAACATTATAATGGATCACAAAGCGCACATCGGGTTTGTCTATTCCCATACCAAAAGCAATGGTTGCAACAATGATCTTGATCTTATCCTTTTTAAAATCTTCCTGCACTTTCGAACGCGTGGCAGCATCAAGACCCGCATGATAACATGCGGCAGGAAATCCATCTTCCGTTAAATTTTCCGCAAGTGTTTCTGTGCTTTTTCTGCTAAGTGCATAAATAATTCCTGAACTGTTCTTATGTTTTTCAATATATTCCAGTATTTCTCCGTACGCATTTTTTTTGCGTTCGATGAAATAATGAATATTCGGGCGATTAAAACTGGAGATAAAAATTTTTGCTGTTGGAATTCCGAGTTTATCCGCAATATCTGCTCTTGTAATATTATCCGCACTTGCTGTAAGCGCAATTACCGGAACCTTTGGAAATTCGTTTTTCAGCAATGCCATTTGCAAATATTCCGGTCTAAAATCATGACCCCACATACTCACACAATGTGCTTCATCAATGGCAAATAAAGAAACAGGTAATTGTTTTAAATAATCGAGAAATCTTCCACCCTCACCGATCAATCTTTCAGGAGCTACGTATAATAATTTTATCTCGTTATTTTGAATGCGATTGATAATTATGCGTTGCTCATCATTCGACATGGAACTGTTTAAGGAAGTTGCTGGAATTCCAATTGCATTCAATCCGTCAACCTGATCCTTCATGAGGGCGATGAGTGGAGAAATTACGATCGTAATTCCGGGAAACAACATGGCGGGAATCTGGAAACAAACCGACTTTCCTCCACCTGTAGGCATTACAACTACAGCATCATTTCCCTGCATCACAAAATCTATGATCTCTTCCTGCGTATCTCTGAATACCTCGTATCCGAAATACTTTTTTAGAACATCTTTAGGGGACATAACAATAAAATTTTAGCCAAATATAAAAAATAGTAACTTTATCCGGTTATTTTTTGGAAAATTAGCCGATAAATAAAAATTAAGCGGTTAGATACTTACACCTATGGCACTCAAAAACATCAAACCTCTTCGTCTCAAAACCAAAAACTATCAGCAGGTTGCTGTTATTGAGATCATATTGATCTTTTTTATATTGATCATGGGTGATGTTGCAACAGCGCTAAATGAAGCTTATGCCGATAAAATTGTGACAGGAGTTTTGTTGATCCTAGAAATATTTTATTTATTGTTACTTGTGCAACTGGCAGGATTTTTAAGTGCCAATAAACGAATAATTAATTTATTGAAATTGGCTGTCGCTGTTATTTTTATTTTATCCTTAATTGCTTTAAATCCATTTTTTACTATTGTATCGGACCTTAAGCCCTGGTTAATTGCAGTTCACTTTATTTTATGTGCACTTGAATGTTTTGTAATAGCAATTGGTCTCATGGATATTTATTCAGATAATTTGCGCATCACCGAAAGGCTTTGGGGTTCGGTGGCTGTGTACTTATTGATAGCACTCGGCTGGGGAAGTTTTTACGAAATTTTTGTGTTAATTGACCCAGCAAGTTTAGGGGTAACATTAACTGCCGGTTATCAAACCTATTCCGAAAGTTTATATTTCAGTTTATGCAGCATCAGCGGCAGTTCGAGCGCTTATACAAATCCCTCGCATTTGATCCGCAATTTATCGCTGATTGAATCAGTGTGGGGAGTTTTGTTTTTGGTGATGTTGATAGGCGGTTTGTTCACTCTACCATCTCCGAATCGAGATTGATCAGTATGAATTTCACGCAGGGTTCGCAGGGGAGCAGAGTTCGCAGAGTTTGCACAATGGAGTAAAAGTATTTTATTAAATTTCACGCAGGGTTGGCAGGGGAGCAGAGAACTTTATTGAAAACGGATGGATATTCACCTATTTTTTACAATTAGATTAAAATGAATTATTTAAAAATGTTTTTAAACACATCATACCTCTGCGTTCCCTGCACCTCTGCACCCTCTGCGGGAAATTTGGGAAATTGTGTTTGTTTCACGCAGGGTTCGCAGAGATGCAGAGTTCGCAGAGTTTGCACAATGGAGTAAAAGTATTTTATTAAATTTCATGCAGGGTAGGCAGGGGAGCAGAGAACTTTATTGAAAACGGATGGATATTCACCTATTTTTTACAATTAGATTAAAATGAATTATTTAAAAAAGTTTTTAAACACATCATACCTCTGCGTTCCCCGCTACCTCTGCACCCTCCACGGGAAATTTGGGAAATTGTGTTTGTTTCACGCAGAGTTCGCAGGGGAGCAGAGAACTTTATAGAAAACCGGATGGTTATTCACCAATTTTTTACAATTAAATTAGAATGAATTATTTAAAAATGTTTTTAAACACAACATACCTCTGCGTTCCCCGCACCTCTGCACCCTCTGCGGGAAATTTGTGGGAAATTGTGTTTGTTTCACACAGTATGCGCAGAGGAGCGAAGTTCACAGGGCATAAAAAAAATTTAATACATTTTTTTATATTATTTCGCAGAAATTCCACATTTTACCATTTTAAATACTTTTTGAACCCCAGTTCAAAAAAAAATCCGTGCAATCCGCGCAATCCTTTAAATCCGCGATGTAAATTTGGGCTGTGAATTTCTTGGAATCTCTTAATGAAGCGCAATTAGCTGCTGTAACGAATATCAACGGACCAACCATGATCATTGCAGGTCCGGGCTCAGGTAAAACTCGTGTTCTCACTTTCAGAATTGCATATTTAATGCAACAAAACGCCGATCCCTTTTCCATTTTATCGCTCACCTTTACCAATAAGGCAGCACGTGAAATGAAAAATCGTATCGAGCAATTGATGGGAGGAGAGGCGCGCAATTTATGGATGGGAACTTTTCACTCCGTGTTTTCACGAATTTTGCGAAGCGAAGCAGATAAACTCGGGTATCCCTCTAATTTTACTATCTACGATTCAGAGGATTCTAAAAATTTATTGAAGACCATTGTTAAGGAAATGGGTTTAAACGATAAATTGTATAAACCCGGGTATGTGCTCTACAGGATTTCTATTTCTAAGAATAATTTAATTGGTCCCAAAGAATACGAAAATAATGCAGATCTTATTGCAGAGGATGAAAGTAACGGTCGCCCGAAAATGAGTGAATTATATTGGAACTACACTAAAAGATGTTTTCGAGCCGGTGCAATGGATTTCGACGATCTTTTATTAAAAACGCATGAATTGTTGGAGAGATTTCCCGACGTATTATATAAATACCAACACCGTTTTAAATATGTAATGATCGATGAGTTTCAGGATACTAATTTTTTGCAGTATTCTATCGTGAAAAGAATTGCCGATGTATTTCAAAATATCGCAGTTGTGGGAGATGATGCACAAAGTATTTATGCATTCCGCGGTGCAAATATTTTAAATATTTTGAATTTTGAAAAAGATTTTCCGGAAGTGCAAACTTTTCGCCTCGAACAAAATTATCGTTCTACAAAAGTAATCGTGGAAGCAGCCAATCATATTATTTCTAAAAACAAACATCAGCTCGCAAAAAAAATATGGACAGATAATCTGGAAGGAGAATCCATTAAGGTAATTCGTTCCATGAGCGATAATGAAGAGGGAAGAATGGTTGCGAATGAAATTTTTGAACAACGAATGCGTGAACATATTAAAAATGGTGAGTTCGCCATTTTATACCGAACAAACGCACAAAGCCGTGCATTTGAAGAGGGGTTGAGAAAATTAAATATTCCGTACAGAATTTATGGCGGAATTTCCTTTTATCAGCGCAAGGAAGTAAAAGATCTTATTGCATATTTAAAATTGACCGTTAATCCGCATGATGAGGAATCATTTAAACGTATAGTAAATTATCCCGCACGTGGCATTGGAAAAACTACTATTGAAAAATTAACAGTACTCGCCGCCGATAACGATAAAAGTTTGTGGACCATGGCAGAAAATATCGATCTGCTGCAATTTAATTCAGGCACCAGAAAACTTTTGTCAGATTTTGTAACCATGATAAAAAGTTTTCAAACCTTACTCGAAAAAAAGGATGCTTATGAAGTGGCAAGTCATATTGCAAAGTCAACAGGAGTGATGAAAGACCTCTACAGCGATCAAAGTGTGGAAGGTTTGAGCAGATATGAAAACATGCAGGAGTTATTAAATTCAATAAAGGAATTTGTCGCACCCGAGGAAGCTGCTTCCGAATTTTATGTGGATACCATTCCCGGAGAGGAAAAGGTAACAAAAACATTAGGGCAATATTTGCAGGAAGTGGTATTATTAACAGATGCAGATGCTGAAGGAAATGAAGACGAATCTGTAAAACTTATGACCATTCACGCTGCAAAGGGATTGGAATTTAAAAGTGTTTTTGTGGTGGGATTGGAAGAGAATTTATTTCCCGGAACCTTATCACTTTCTTCGCGTGAAGATCTCGAGGAAGAACGCAGATTATTTTATGTTGCCATTACGCGCGCTGAAACAAAACTAACAATAACTCACGCTGCAACACGATATAAATACGGAAAACTGGAATATTGTGAACCCAGCAGATTTTTAGAAGAGCTGCCACAAAATTTATTAAATTATGTAGGGTATAATAATTCCAAATGGAATGAGGATACTACAGAAAATACAAAGAAACATTACGAACATGCAACTCCGGTTGCCAAAGTTCGTCCGCAGGTACCGGTAAATAATTACATGCACAAAGCATCCGAAAATTTTAATGCTGCATTTCCCGAAGAACTGCACACAGGAATGGATGTTGAACACCAAAAATTCGGTTTCGGAAAAATCACCGCAATGGAAGGTAACAACGAAGGTAAAATGGCAACAATCGTTTTTCAAAATGCGGGTGAGAAGAAGTTGTTGCTGAAGTTTGCAAAACTCGCTGTTGTAAAAAATGATTAAGGTATCAATTAATCAAACACATGCACAGAAGAATTAACCTCTGGTCAGGACCACGAAATATTTCTACTGCCTTAATGTATTCATTTGCGCAAAGACCAGATACAAAGGTTTTTGATGAACCCTTATATGCTCATTATTTAAAAACAACCGGAATTATTCATCCTGGTACAGCTGATATTATGAGCTCTCAGGAAAATGATGGCGAGAAAGTAGTCGCTTCCTTAATACTTGGATACAACGAAAAACCTGTTTTATTCTTCAAACAAATGACACATCATTTGGTTAACCTGGATCTTGAATTTTTAGAAAAAACTTATAATATTCTTTTAATTCGTGATCCTAAAAATGTATTAAATTCATATAGCAAGGTAATTGAAAAACCGACACTGGAGGATATAGGTATTAAACAGAGTTTTGAATTGTTCAGTTTCCTGGAAAGTAAAGGATACCATTATTTTATTATCGATTCATCACAAATATTGAGAGATCCGGAAACTGCTTTGACAAAAATTTGTTCAGCTTGCGATATTCAATTTGACAATGCCATGCTACAATGGGAAAAGGCAGCTCGTCCGGAAGATGGGATATGGGCTAAATATTGGTATGCCAATGTACATAATTCAAGTGGTTTTCAGACTTATCAGGAAGAAACAATAAATTTGCCTGATCATTTAAATCCAATTTATTTACAGGCAAAAGTATATTACGATGCACTTATTCGCCATGCCATAAAAATTTAATTATGCAACAACAATTCAATCCGCAAAACGAAAATATTCTAATTTGGGTCGAAAATAAATTACACCCTCGAAACGAAGCAAAGGTGTCTGTTTTTGATTCCTCAGTGCAGGGTGGAGATGCAGTATGGGAGGGGTTGCGAATATATAATGGAAAAATATTTTGTTTAGATGAGCACCTTGAAAGATTACATGCAAGCGCACATGCAATGATGTTTAAAAATGTACCAACCAAAGAATATATTAAAAATGCAATTTTTGAAACACTAAAAGCAAATGGCATGAATCACAATGCCCATATCCGTTTGACATTGACACGTGGAGAAAAAATCACTTCGGGAATGGATCCTCGTTTAAATCAAAAGGGATGTACACTCATTGTTTTGGCGGAATGGAAAAAACCGGTTTACAGTGGATCTATTAAATTAATTACTGCCTCCATAAGGAGAAATTCGCCCATGCATATCGACTCAAAAATTCATCACAATAATTTGATCAACAACATTCTCGCTAAAATTGAAGCAAACATAGCAGGAATGGATGATGCTTTAATGCTCGACAATCTTGGATTTGTTTCTGAAACAAATGCCTGTAATATTTTCATGATAAAAAATAATGTTGTTTATACCCCCAATGCAGATGCATGTTTGCCGGGTATCACCAGAAAAAAAGTAATGGAGATATGTGCTAGTAATAATTTTGAAATTCGTTTACAAAATTTGTCACTAACGGAATTTTATAATGCGGATGAAGTTTTTACGACTGGTACTATGGGAGAGCTCACCGCTGTATCAGAAATTGATGGAAGGGCAATAGTTAATAAAAAAGAAAGTTCATTGCTGGAGAAAATTAATCACCACTTCCATAAAATGACAATAGATCAGGGAGAAATTATCCCGCAATAATTTTAGGAAATGTAAGGATAATCAACTTTAATTAGAAATAGTGCATGTGCGGGTGCTGACATCGCCATTTTAAAGCGTTCCTTATTTTTTATTCCTTCATCAAATTCTTCGAGCGTCATTTTATGTTTCCCTATTTGAATCATTGCACCTACCATCAAACGAACCATGCCCCGCAAAAAACGATCAGCAGAGACATATAATATACTGAAATTTCCCTCCTTTCTCCAATAAAGTTCTTTGATATTTACAATTGTGGTTTTGGAACCTTGTTTACTTTTACAAAAGGATGGAAAATCGTTGTATTTTTTTACGATCTCACAGGCTTTATGCATCAGATCAAAATCAAGATCGTCTAAATGTCGGTAAAGTAATAATTCATTTAAAAAAGCATTTTTTTCGAAGGTGACACGATATTCATATGCACGCATGGTTGCATCAAATCGCGCATGTGCTTTTTCGTGTACGGGAATTAATTTTTTTACTGCAATTCCCTGTGGTAAAAAAGTATTTATCCGCAGAATAAAATTATCCGGGAAAATTTTATCCGTATCAAAATGCAAAAAGAATTGTTCAGCATGCACCCCCGCATCGGTTCGTCCACAGCCTAAGCAATGGATATCATCCCTTAAAATTGTTTGTAACGCCTCATCCACCTTTTGTTGCACACTCACCCCATTCGGCTGAATCTGCCATCCAACATAACCAGTCCCCTTATAAGCAATCTCCAAAAAATACCGCATTTACCCGCCAAAAATACACAAACCGAAGGGTTGTATTGGGTTCATTCTCATTGCAGCCTCCATAGCTTTAGCGAAGGAGGCATTGTCAATTGTCAATTTGTGTTTATTTTTGTGCCATGTGGCAACGTATTCAAACAGTTTTTTTAGGTATTGCAGCAATTGCGGCGATCGTATTTTTGTTTTTACCAATTTCTGAAAAAGAAGGGGTTCTTTTATTGGCTAAAAGTGACATAATTGTTACCTCATTGTGCATAGCAATTACACTAATAGCACTTTTTGCAATTTCTCAATTTAAGGACAGGAAACTTCAATTAAAATTGTGTATAATAAATGCAGTGTTGTCATTTGCTTTAATGGCCGCAAGTTTTATAGTAGCCACTAAATTTGGAAATGAAAATTTTCTTATCGCACTTGGAATTCCTCTCGTAATTTTAATTACGACGGTTTTCGCGCGTAGAAATATCAAAAAGGATGAGGATCTTGTAAAATCGATGGATAGATTCCGCTGAATTATTGCACTTTATACATCTTCTTAATATTCACGTAATATCAGTATTGCAACTTTGTACTTCATTTAAGGAGTATGAAATTAAGATTGTCCATATTGATTTTATTTCTCCCTTTTATAACACACACAAGTATTTTTTCTCAAACAGTGGCTATTGGTGATATTGCTTTTTTGGGATATAATGCCGATAATACCGATCAATTTTCCATAATTGCAG
>JAYSYX010000098.1:0-4829 GCA_043727235.1 Bacteroidota bacterium | reverse complement strand
CACTGCCCACTGCCACTGCCCACTGCCAACTCCCCCAACCCACTCACCTAATTATTATTATAAAGATTAATCACCTCCTGCACCTTCCTGTTCATCACAAAATCTTTACTTACCTCATATAAAATTGCATGTCGAACATAATCTAAATTTAGCGCATGTTCCAAAACAGAAATAGATTCTCGTTCTTTTCCGGTTAAAAATAATGCAACACTTTGAAGGTAAAAATATTCCGCATAATGTCCGGAGCGATTAATTGCTTCTGCCGTAACTTCTATCACCTGATCATATTTTTCTATATCGAGTAGATAAATTATATAGTCGAGCCAATAAGTTAAAATATCGGGGCGCACATTTACAAGCCAGTTCAGATAATTAATTACTTCAGGATCTCTATCCAGCATTTTATATATGCTTATCAAAGTGCAGATATAATCTTCATTGCTTTCGTCGAGTTTTAATGCCTTTTTATAATTCACTAATGCAGCGTCAAAACGATCTTCTATTCGATACGTTTCTCCAATACGAAAATATGCTTCGTGCATGAACGGATCCTGACGCGCAGCTTTGCGAAAATGAAAACGTGCAGATTTATAATTTTCCATTTGCTCGAAACACAATCCGATACGAAAACTATAATCATCATACCCACCCGATTTTTCATGCGCAATCTCAAACATTTCAATTGCCTTTTTATAATCATCGAGACGATAATAAATATCCGCTGCATCGCGGTATACCAGATCGAAATTTTCATCAATTGCCATTACAAATTCAAATGCTTCAATGGCTTTTTCGTAGAGGCTCAATCCCATATAGGCCTTTCCTAAATTGTACCAGGCTAACCAGGCATAAGGCTCTTTTTCTGTAATTGCCGCATGTATAATGATGCTCTCGTCGTATTTGTCGGTCATGTCGACAATATGCGAAAGTTTGAACAACGCGTCCTCATTTATGGGATTAATTTCCAATGCTTTGGAAAGACATTCGAAAGCCTTTTCAAAATCTTCCTGTATCTCATAAATATCACTCAACTCGGCGTAAATAACATCCTGTTCCTCTTTGTCTGCAATTTTTAATGCCTCAAAAAGCGTTTCTGCGGCCTTTTCCGGTTCATTTGTTTCCAAATAAATATCGGAACGTATCAGGAAGATGTCTATTTCTCTCGTATCAAATAGGTAAGCTTTATCAAGTAATTCAAGTGATTCCTTGTATTTTTTGCGGTTCAGCAGAAATTCCGCCTTTCGCACCAAAAAATCGGAGGAATTCGGGTTTTGAATAATAGCATAATCAACCACAGCTTCAGCGCGGTCGCTGAGATTGCGCATTTCATAATATTCAAGAATGCGCTCCAGGCTGTCCTCATCGAAATAGTGCTGCTCGTTGCTGCTCAAACATTTTTCAAACAACTCAATCAACTCCGCAATCTCTGTGTTTTCCCTTTCGTTAAAATCCTCATTCATCATATTAATGCAAATTTAGTTTTTCAAAAATAAGTTTCGTTGATTTTGTAAAACTTTAATCCAAATAAAACAAAAGTGACCCAAAATTGAAAAGAACCGGCAACTTGTAACCTATTGCCAAACTGTAACATTAACACTGCAAAAACAATTCCTTCTATCTTTAACCCAAAATTTATTTGATGAACAAACTGGTTTTAATACTTATAGCGATATTGACCGTTAATTTACAGCACTCTGCAATAGCGCAAACAACAAGTTATTGGCAACAAAATGTGGATTATGAGATCAATGTGACCCTGGATGACGTGAATCATGCGCTGGATGGCTCTATTGCAATGCGTTATACCAATAATTCGCCGGATGAACTGGCGTTTATTTGGATACATTTATGGCCAAATGCCTATAAAAATACCAAAACCGCCTTTGCACGTCAAAAATTTGAACAGGGAAGCCAAACCTTTCAATTTGCTAAGGAAGAAGACCGCGGGTATATCGATAGTTTGAATTTTAAAGTTGGAGGGGAAGATGTTAAACTGGAGTATGACCCTAAAAATCCGGATATCGCGAGACTTATTCTCAATAAATCTGTCAAATCAGGAGAAACGATCAATATTAAAACCACCTTTTATGTAAAGATCCCGAAATGTTTTTCCAGAATGGGGCATACAGGTCAACAATATCAGATATCGCAATGGTATCCCAAACCTGCGGTATATGATGCTCAGGGGTGGCATCCGATTCCCTATCTTGATCAGGGAGAATTTTACAGCGAGTTTGGGAATTTTCATGTTTTTATTACTGTACCAGAAAATTATGTGGTTGGTGCAAGTGGCGATCTGCAAACAAAAAGTGAAATTGATTTTTTAGACAAGGTTGCGAGAGAAACAGAAAATAATAAGTTTGATAATACTGATCTTTCTTTTCCTCCATCTTCAGAAAAAACAAAAACCATAGAATATCAATTAAAAAATTCGCATGATTTTGCCTGGTTCGCAGATAAAAGATTTAATGTGATGAAGAGTGGAATTGTTTTACCGGAATCGGAAAGAACCGTAATAACGTACGCCTATTTTAATGATGAACATGCCGAGGAATGGAAAAAAGCATGCGAATATATCAATCGTTCAGTTTTATTTTATTCAGAAAATGTTGGTGAATATCCATGGAATGTCGCCCAGGCTGTAGATGGTTCACTGGAAGTGGAAGGCGCCGGAGGTATGGAGTATCCTACAATTACAGTGGTGTCGGGAGATATGGATGCAGAATCATTGGATAATGTAATTACACATGAGGTTGGACACAATTGGTTTTATGGAATTATCGGAAGCAACGAACGTGTAAATGGCTGGATGGATGAAGGAATAAATACTTATTACGAAGACAGGTATATGGATACTTATTACGGGGAAAGAAATGCTCTTGGTGTTCCACCCGTGCTTGCAAATTTAATTGGTGTGGATACAAGTTCCGATGACAATATTATTTGGAACATAAATCAGGTATGTATTAAACAAAATAAATCGCAGGCCTTAAATACATATTCAACAGAATTTACTCCTATTAATTATGGGTTGGTGATGTATATGGAAACCGCATATTTTTTCCGTTATTTAACTGATGTTTTAGGAAAAGATGAATTCGATCGTATCATGCATATTTATTATGATACTTACGAATTTAAACATGTTTATCCGGGTGATATGCAAAAATTATTTGAAGCAGAAACGGGAGAGAATTATGCATGGTTCTTCGAAAAATTAATTAATGAGGACAGAGGTCCTGATTATAAGATCGGAAAATTCCAAAAAGGAAAAACCGCAATGGCAGTGGATATTACAAATAAATCGGATATTCCTGCACCCTTTTCATTGAGTTTAATGGATGGCGAAAATGTTTTGAGAACTGATTGGTTTAGAGGGTTTACCGGAAGCCAGACCATCTATGTTAATTATAAAAGCGAATGGAATGTTACACATATAAAAATTGATGCACAACAAACTATTCCTGAAACAGAGAGAGAAAATAATACAATTAAAACTTCCGGTTTATTCAAAACAATAGAACCCTTACAATTAAAATTTGCCGGCTTTGGGGTGGACGATCCAACACGAACTACTATTAATTATTTACCCATATTTGGCACTAACGAAAACGATGGATTTATGTTGGGGCTCGGAGTTTGGAATATGATATTGCCAACTCCCATGATCGATTTTGTTTTGGCACCCATGTATTCATTTAATGCCGAAACTTTGGTAGGGCAGGGGAGTGTTGGATTAAATATTTATCCCGACAATGGTTTTATCGACAGGTTGCGTATTTCTGAAACTGTGATGAGTTATTCTTATGATGATTTTACAGTTACGACACCAAATGATAGTAAAGATTTTATTCCGCAATTCAGAAAATTTGAAACAAAGGTTGAAGTTGATCTGGCAAAAAGAGAATTTAAAAGTAAATTAAATAATACTATTCAATTCCGTAATTTATATATTATGGAAGAGGATAAATATTTTTTTGTGGATGATGCGGGATTAATTAATACCACAGGGTTTTCAACTTTCTTTGTACAGGAATTATCTTATCATTTAACAAATAAAATCACGCGAATACCGCATTCACTTAATATAGTGGGCGAAATGAATGATGATGCATTTAAATTTTATGCTGATTTTAATATCACCTATACTTATCCTAAAAAGAAATATGGAGTGGATCTGAGATTATTTGCAGGCCTGATGAATATTTTTTCAGTAGATGGTGATTATGCCAAGGATGTATTTACTCTTTCCGGAAATAATGGTTTCTACGACGATCTTTATGATGAAATTTATTTTGCGCGCAACAGCAGCGACGGAATTAAATCACAACAAATATCAATGACCGATGGTTTCTTTAAAACTCCGGGATTAACAGGTGATATTGCGACAACCAACGATAAATTATTTGCAGCAAATATTGAAGTTCCTTTACCTTTTAATATTCCCGTTGCATTATTTGCCGATCTCGGAACCCTAGGTTCAATTGATCCGGATATTTCGGGAAAATTATTATACGATGCAGGAGTAATGATTCGATTGCCTAACAATATTTTCGAAGTGTATTTTCCATTACTTTGGTCAGAAGATATTAAAACTCAAATTGAAGGCGCCCCCTACAGTGAAAAAATTTCATTTATGCTGAATTTGAACACGGCGAATTTGTTTGAGTTGATGAGGAAACTGAAAATTTAATTGATAATTGATAATGCCGCCTTCGCTAAAGCTACAGTGGCTGAAATGACAATTGATAATGTGAACCCACAACTTAGTGATAGTCACAGTCACAGTCGTTGAAATTTGTAAAATGTAGCGTCGCAAAATTTTGCGA
>JAYSYX010000097.1:0-13280 GCA_043727235.1 Bacteroidota bacterium | reverse complement strand
AAAGGAAAGATTTTCGAATTATTACCCTTTGAAAATTTTGGAGCGATAGTAACTTTGGACGGTCCGAGTACAGCAAACCTCATACAAAAAATAATTGATGAAGGTGGTTGGCCAGTTTCGGGAATTCGTATTACAGTTAAAAATAATGTTGCAGAAAATGTTTTAATTAATAATGTTCCTTTCGATACAAATAAAAATTACACAGTCATCATGAATGACTATATGGCGAATGGAGGTGATAAGATGGATTTTTCAGCCGGACAAAAAATTAATATCCTCGGAATCACAATTCGCGATATGGTTATTAATTATATTTCTAAAGAAAATAGTGAAGGAAGAAAATTGTATGCTAAATTAGAGGGTCGAATTACGTATGCAGAATAGAAGAACATTTATTAAAAAGTTTGCAACAGGATATGCACTTATAGGATTAGGTGCAATTCCCCTGGAATCTTTTGCTGCTGGCAGCAGTGTTCAGAAGCTAGTGATATTGCATTCAAACGACGTCCACAGCCGCATTGACCCATTCCCCGACGACGATAAAAAATTTCCGGGTATGGGAGGTATGGCACAAAAAGCAGCACTAATAAAAAAAATTAGAGAGGAAGAAGAAAATGTTTTATTATTAGATGCAGGAGATATTTTTCAAGGCACACCATATTTTAATTTTTATCATGGGGAATTGGAAATGCAATTAATGAGTGCAATGAAGTACGACGCAGCAACAATGGGAAATCATGATTTTGATGCGGGCATTGATGGTTTTGAAAAACAATTGGCACATGCCGAATTTCCAATTATAGTTTCCAATTATGATTTTACGGATACTGTGTTAAAGGATAAAGTATTAAAATATAAAATTATTCAAAAGAAAGATATCAAAGTTGGTATATTTGGAATAGGTATTGAATTAAGTGGATTAGTGCCACAAAAACTATATGGGAATACTATTTATTTAGATCCTATATTAAAGGCAAATGAAATGGTAAAAATTTTAAGGGACGACGAAAAATGTGATTACATAATTTGTTTATCGCATTTGGGATATCAATATAAAGACAGTAAAATATCAGATGTTTTGTTGGCTCAAAAAACGCAGGGTATCGATTTGATCCTGGGAGGACATACACATACTTTTTTAGAAGCGCCTCTAATTTACAAAAATCTTGCCGACCAGGACGTTATAATTAATCAAGTAGGTTGGGCAGGTGTATGGCTGGGTAGGTTGGATATTTTTTTTGAGAAAAAAAGAGCGAAAAAATGGCATTCTGGTAAACCTGTCATTGTTTCGAAAAAAACAAGTGAATAAAAATTTTTTTTACAATTTATTTTTTCACACCTTCGTCATTCCGATGTTAATAAATAATAAATAAATTTTTAATTCTGAGATGAGTAGCAATGATTTTCATACTGTATGGGCCAATTGTCTTAAGATCATCAAAGACAATGTAAATCTTCAGAGTTTTAAAACATGGTTCGAGCCAATCGAGCCTGTTAAGTTAGAAGATGAGATTTTAACAATACTGGTACCCAGCCAATTTTTTTACGAATGGCTGGAGGAGCATTACGTAACCCTATTAAGAAAAACTATAAAACGCGAATTGGGAAGCAATGCCCGGTTAGAGTATAGGATCGTAGTTGAAAACAGTTCCGGAAATAATTCTCCGTTTACGATCGACTACCCGAACTATAATACCGGAAACAATAAAAATCCTGAGGTAGCAGCACCACTCGTTATGGGAACAAGTATTAAAAACCCGTTTGTAATTCCCGGTTTGAAAAAAGTAAATATCGAATCAGGGTTAAACGCAAACTACAACTTCGATAATTTTATTGAAGGCGATTGTAACAGATTGTGCAGAAGTGCGGGTTATGCAGTTGCACAAAAACCCGGAGGCACTGCCTTTAATCCATTGGTAATTTATGGTGCAACAGGCCTTGGAAAAAGTCACCTTGCACAGGGGATAGGAAATGAAGTTAAACAGAACTTCCCTAATAAGACTGTTTTATATACCAATGCTGAAAGATTCACTAATCAGTTCATCGAGTCATTGAAAAATAATTCGGTAAATGACTTCGTGCATTTTTATCAGTTAATTGATGTATTAATTATAGATGATATTCATTTCTTTGCCAATAAAGCAAAAACGCAGGATATCTTCTTCCATATATTTAACCACCTTCATCAGGAAAGCAAACAGATCATCCTAACAAGTGATCGTCCTCCGCGTGATCTTGAAGGAGTGGAAGAAAGATTATTATCCCGTTTCAAATGGGGTTTAAGTGCCGACCTTCAGTCGCCCGATTTTGAAACTCGTGTAGCAATTCTTGAAAAGAAAATGTATGCCGATGGTATTGAGTTGCCAAAAGATGTGGTGGAATTTGTAGCATATAATATAACCAATAACGTTCGCGAACTGGAAGGAGCTTTAGTTTCCTTGCTTGCACAGGCTTCCCTCAACAAAAAACAAATTGACCTCGACCTCGCTAAAAAGATCGTAAAGAACTTTGTGAAAAATATGTCGCGCGAAGTTTCCATCGACTTTATCCAAAAAGCGGTTTGCGATTATTTTGAAGTGCCGGTTGATAAATTGAAGGAGAAAACCCGTAAACGTCAGGTTGTTCAAGCTCGTCAATTGAGTATGTATCTCTCCAAAAATTTCACCAAACACTCTTTAAAGGCAATTGGTAAACATTTTGGGGGCCGTGATCACTCCACAGTAATTCACAGCTGCCAGGCGATTCAAAATTTGATGGATACGGACACTAAATTCAAAGAAAGTGTTGATGATCTTCAGAAAAAAATTCAGATGAGCATATCCTAAAACCTAATAATACATCACTTAAAATGCCATGAATTCACATTCATGGCATTTTATTTTACAGTATTTATGAAATTTTAGGAAGAACCCATCTCTTTTATTACCTTTGCGTCCCCTAAATCAGGGAAATGTTCTTATAAAATATTCAAATCACTAATAAGGTGAGGTGGGTCCTCCTTCGCAATCAACTACGCTAAAGCTACGTAGATTGAAAAACGCTACGGAGGATACATGAGCGGCTTATCCGCCGCGGCGGATGCTAAACTACCTCAATGTTCTTTTAAATTAATAAATATCACAATAGGTGAGGTGGGTGAGCGGCTTAAACCAGTAGTTTGCTAAACTGCCGTACTGGAAACGGTACCGAGAGTTCGAATCTCTCCCTCACCGCCATGAAGTAGAATTTTCTCTTCATGAGGCATGAAGAGAAAATTCACTTCATGGCTAGCCAACTTTTCAGCCTGAATGCTGAAAAGGTGAATTGAAAAAAGATATTGTTCGGGGCATAGTTCAGCCCGGTTAGAATGTCCCGCCTAAGGCGGGAAGGCCGAAAGGTAGAAAAAAGATATTGTTCGGGGCATAGTTCAGCCCGGTTAGAATGCCTGCTTTGGGAGCAGGAGGCCGCTGGTTCGAATCCAGCTGCCCCGACTAAAACCCATCATTTAATTATGATGGGTTTTTTTTATAAAATATTGAACGTTTAAAATGTGAGCTTGGGGAGCGGGAGACTTCTTGTTCCCTGCCTGAGTAATATTAATTCATGAGAGAATGTTTAGGGAGTACTATGAATCGTTCGTAAACATCATAGTTTTCCATATTATTTTAATGAATGACAATAAACGTTTCAGTTTCCTCCCACTCATCCCCGACAAACAAAATCGTATAAACACCTTCAGGAAAATAGGAAGTAATTATAGAGAAATTCCCGGATGAAATAACACCGGATTTTATTATCCTGCCTGCGATATTATAAACTTCAAACATGCCCGATTGGTTTGAATAACCATTTAAATAATTGTCTGCGGGATTTGGAAAAATACTAATCTGACCGGGGATTAATGTTTTTATCGAAACAAACTGGTAATAATAATTATTCGAAAAAATGCTGCAACCATTCGCATCCGTAATTTCAACTGAATAATTTCCTGAGCTGTCAGGAATTATAAATGAGTTGTTCTGAAATGCAATGGGCTCACCATTTAAATACCATTGAATATAATCTGTTCCATCACAATATAAAGTATCTCCCGAATTAACAATTTCAGGTAATGGTGGTAAAGGGAATACAATCATCTCCATACTGTCGGTATTTATGCAACCGAGTGAATCAACACCAATCAAATAATATGTTGTTGTTGTTTCGGGAAAGGCAAACGGATCATAAATATTCGGATCTGATAAACCCGTTATTGGTGTCCATTCAATTTCTATACTCCCTGTACCGTATAATTTTATGGTATCGCCTGCACACATACTTGTATCCTGTCCGGCATTTATAAATGGAAGTTGGTTTACCGTTATGAGTATGCTGTCACTGCTCATGCATCCCATTGAATCAGTCATATAAACCTTTATCCATGATGATTCGAAATGTGTATAATATGGATCAGCAGATGTTGGATCATTAAAATAATCGAAAGGTTCCCAATTATAAATTTCTGCCCCCGAGGCATGCACCTGTATGGAATCACCGGCACAAATTGAATCCGCATCAGAAGTAAAACCCGGCTGTAGAACATATGCACGCAACGACCTGTAAACAGTGCATCCGGTTGAATCGGTAATTCCGCAAATAAATAATTCATTTTCAGATGGAAATACCAACGCGTCAGAAGTATCGCCATTTAAAAGAAAGGATGAATTTCTCCACTTATACTCAACTCCACCACCGGCATAAATTGCAATAGTATCGCCTTTACATAATTTCACATCCGAGCTCACCCATGCTTCCGGATTTCTACAACCACTGCTGAATGATGCAAGCAATCCGTCTTCACCAATGCAAGTCGAATCATAAGCACCCGGTGTAATAATATTCGTCAAACTACCCGTGTGACCGGCGATTATCAAAGTAGTATCATTTAAAAATGCAAGTGAGTTTAATTTATCTTCTGATGGCCCACCGTAAAAAGAAAGATATTGCAACACACCACTGCTATCGAATTTACCAATAATTGCATCTTCTTCCCCTGCATAATCGGCCTGGAAAACATTTGGTGTTATTGGTAAAATAGAATCTTCTGTATCACCCACAAAATAGATATTTCCTATACTGTCTGTAACCATATCATGAATTCCTGTAGAAAAATACACTCCTGGGCCTCCAAAATAAGTGGTCCAGATGCGAATGCCATCTTCACTGAATTTTGTAAGAAGGGCATCGCCATCTCCATTTAATGTATCCTGAAATGCAAAATCAGTGGAAAGGTTTTCAGGGCTAAAACTAAAGCCGGTAAAAATCAATGAATTATCAGGATTAACTACCACACGGCTTAAGCCATCCCCTTCACTTCCACCAAAATAAGTAGACCATATTATTTCTCCATCCGGAGAGAATTTACCAATTAATCCTTCCGAACCGCCATTATTTGTTTCCTGCCATGCGCCCGGTGTTGCTAGACCTAGCGAATAACTTGCGCCTGCAGTAAAAATTAAATTATGAGCATGATCAATTGTAATATCAAAAACATGATCTGTTCCTTCACCTGCAATATAGGTACTCCATAAACGAATGCCATCCGACGACCACTTACTGAGAAATCCATCGAAACCATCGAATGCTGCTTCAATCCAGGCACCCGCGGTTGCCATGCCATCGCTTCCTGTATAGCCAGCCACATAAAAACTCCCATCATCATCGGCCGCGGTATACTGACCATAATCCCAACCATCGCCACCATAATAGGTACACCATACAAGATCTCCATCAGTAGTCCATTTCGAAATAAATACATCTCCCGCTGCATCATAATCTGTGTCCCAAGCACCCGGTGTGGCAATATCGGATGATGAAGATTTTCCTGTTAAAATGAGATGATCATCTGCCGTATAAACCAAGCTTCTGAAACCCACATAATCATAATCGTCACCACCAAAATAAGTTACCCAAACCGGCCAACCTTCCGGTGTAAATTTTCCGAGCATGGCGTCGGTTGATCCACCATAAACCGATTGATATGCACCTACTGTTGCAATACCTGACGAACTGTAAGTAGTTCCTTGCACATAAATAAAACCATCGGTACCAATTTCTAAATTCAGAAATGAATCATAAGAGGAGCCTCCATAATATGTTGACCAATAAATATCCGGATTCGGATCAATCACTAATGTTTGATTTTTATAATCCGCATTCGTTTGAAAGGAGATGATATTATTTTCAAGTTTATAATTTACATGGCATCCGGTGATGGTTGAATTATTAGTAATAAAACTGGCAGGCAAATGTTCGGTAAAGAATTCATTAAATATGCCAATTTGCAATTCGCTTCCGTTGAGCGATAAATAATTTGCACCCTTGAAATGGAGTTGAATATCCTGAATATTACTGCCTGGATGCAGTATAAAATTATATTTGAAAAAAGCATTTTCTTCATCATCTACATTCATCAGAAATTCTATATCAATTTGTGGGAAGATGTTTTTATATGTTATGCGGTTATAGGTTTTTACATTCCTGACTGCAATGCCTGAAATAAAATAATTCTGATTCCCAAGTATTGTTTCACCATATTGAATCGTGAATTTATTATTTAAATCAATAAAATTGATGTCAATGCGATGGCTTTGGGTGCTGTCGGAAATCATTTCCAGCTCGCCGGGTAGTATTTCAGTTGTAAATATTTTTGTTTTTTTTATCTCATAACTGAAACCTGATTTGCGAAGCTGAACATTCATTTCAGGTGTTGTGAGAAGAAATAAAACATCTGCAACATTTTGTCCGTATTGGTCCTTTAATTGTCCCAGGTTTTCAGTAAAACCGTTAGTTTTGGTAAATTGAATTTTATCACTTGAGCTAGCGAAACCGATCGAATGATTGAGCAGCATGTTCATTAAACAAAGAAGATAAAATTTGTATGGAGGGAGGATTTTTTTCATCCTACAAATATATTGTTTTTAGAACCGTATCTGCATATTTTGATATTTCAGTTTGCATGTTATGCAAAAATCCACTTTTTAGCTCAATCGTTCCGCTATTCCAACCAAATACACCCGTAATCTTTTTTCTTTAATAATTTATTTGTCGCCGATATATTGAAATATTCAGAATGGAAATTTTTGCCGAGCCAGACCTTTACTTCCTTGTACTCCTTATGTTTAGGGTCTGCAATTATCTTCAACAAATCTGCATAACACCAAGTGCCACCGCAATCCTCCGGAGGGCAATTCATTTTTCCGTTAATACAACAGGGAATGTAATTATTATTTTCCTCCATAATTTTATCCAATACGATATCATGTTCCCAGCTATCACCAAAATCATATTCGTAGAGGATATGTTGTTTTACCTTATTTAAAATTTTGTGCAATGGAATTTCACGACTGTTTTCTGCTTCTTCTATTCCAAATTCTTCCGGGGCATATTCATTTTTTTGGCTTTAAACATGTGCAAATGCGAATTTGACCAACCCATTGTTGTTTGAATAATGTGGTGCAAGTCAACAAGCAAGGTGTCTTCCCGCACTAAAATTATTCGCCAAATTTTGGGGTTGGAGTCGATTAAGGTTATTGTTAGTTGGTAGATTTGATTGGGCATTTTGTTAATTTTATTTTAAATTGGAATAAGCTTCTTGCTGAATATACTTAAGAAATATTTTTGAACCTGCCATCCGAATCAATTTTGATTATTCGCCGTTTCGTTTCATCATTATTTAATAAGATTAACCACCAATTGGATCATTAACTCCTTTTCTTCTGACTGGCTTTGTGCTACCAATAATGCTAAGGCTACTAAAGCATTATCATTTATTTTCACTTCCCCGGTTTGTTTGAAACGGTGTTTGTTTTTTTCGAGGAACCAAATAAATAAAAATGCGCCAATGCGTTTATTACCATCGCTGAATGAATGGTTTTTAATTACAAAATATAAAAGGTGTGCTGCTTGTTCTTCGATACTTGGATAAAGGTATTCTCCATCAAAAGTTTGAACTACATTTTGCAATGAGCCATCAAAACTGTTGTCCTTTTCATTTCCGAATAAATCAGTTGCTTCCTTTTTAGCGATTAGTTGTTTTTAAGTTCGGTAATTACACTCTTTGCTTCATCGTATTTTATCTCATAAGTTATGTTGGGGTTTAGCGATTCAGTTTTCAGATTGTTGCTGTCGTACTGATTTAGAAAAATAAAACTTCGGGCATAGTTGCTTAAAATATCTAGCAAACCCTTTGCTTCGCCAATTTGTAAACTATCTATAGAACCTGATTGTTGAATGACATTTACAATTTTGTTGAGTTGTTCCAAACGCTGTTGGTTTACTTCTACTCCCTTCAACAAATAATCTTTGAGCCGCTGAGTTGCCCATTGGCGGAATTGAGTGCCACGGATTGATTTCACCCTATATCCAACTGAAATAACTACATCAAGATTATAATATTCAATCCCTCTTTTAATGGTCCTTTTCCCTTCTTTTTGAACTGTCAAGGATTCCTTGACAGTTGAGTTTCTTTGAAGTTTACCATCTTTGTAACACTTATTGATATGTAAACTAATCTTTTGTTTAGGTTGCCCCCTTTGCAAAATCCCCATACATCCCTATTTTTGCCCCAGCTTTTTAAGCCTATGATAATTGTATAAAAGGTATTAAACCTTTTCTTCCGTTCAATTTTAATAATATGCAGCCACAGGTTGGACTGTTGTATTGAGGTTGTTTTAACTTACAATTTTCATTTACAAATCATTTTTTTATGTTAGGTCAAAAAAGAAATATATTTAAATTATTCATACAAGCGCTCAAGGGTGAAAATGTAGATACCACTACCGGCAATCTCGATCGCGTAATTTTTATGCTCGCAATTCCCATGATTTTTGAAATGTTCATGGAGAGTTTATTTGCTGTGGTGGATATATTTTTTGTGAGCAGGGTTAGCACGCAGGCCGTTGCTGTTGTTGGTTTAACAGAAAGTACACTCACCATAATTTATTCTTTAGGTTTCGGATTAAGTATGGGTGCAACTGCACTGGTTGCACGCAGAGTGGGTGAAAAAAATATTAATGAAGCTAAGATTACTGCTGTTCAGGCTATTTATGGAGGTATAGGAATTTCATTGATCATTACAATTATTGGCTTATTCTATTCCCGCGATATTCTCGAGATGATGGGCGCAAGTCCTGCACTTGTCGATTATGGAGTTAGTTATACCCGATTGATGTTATCAGGAAATATAACCATCATGTTGTTATTTCTAATCAACGGAATTTTCCGCGGCGCAGGCGATGCAGGAATAGCAATGCGCAGTCTGATACTCGCGAATGTAATTAATATGATACTCGATCCGATGTTCATCTTCGGAATCGGTCCCTTTCCGGAAATGGGATTATTAGGAGCGGCTGTCGCAACAAATATCGGAAGAGGAATTGGTGTAATGTATCAATTATATCATCTGTTTAATGGCAAGTCAATTATTCATTTAAAGGGAAAAATTTTCGCATTAAAAGCGGATATCATTGCCAAATTGGTAAAAGTTTCCGCTGGTGCAACAGGTCAGTTCATCATCGCCTCCTCCAGTTGGATATTTCTCATGAGTATAATGAGCAATTTCGGAGAACAAGTACTCGCCAGTTACACCATTTCTATCAGAATACTCATTTTTACCATTTTGCCGGCATGGGGAATTAGCAACGCTGCTGCAACCCTCGTAGGGCAAAATCTCGGAGCCAATCTTCCCGACAGAGCTGAAAAAGCTGTCTGGCGAACCGGTTACTTTAACCTTATTTTTATGGGAATTGTCACCGTGATCTTCATGGTATTTCCGGAAAATTTCTTGCGGATTTTCACGAAGGATGAGGCTGTAGTGTGGGAGGGAGTGAAATGTTTGCGAATTGTTTGCCTCGGATATATCTTCTACGGATATGAAATGGTGTTGGCCAATGCTTTTAACGGTGCCGGCAATACCAAAATTCCAACGCTCATTAATTTTGTGGGATTTTGGCTTATTCAAATTCCATTGGCATATTTCCTGGCCATTACTTTGGAGCTCAATTCTTCGGGGGTGTATATGGCAATACCGATCTCCGAATCGCTTATGGCAGTAGCATTTATCATTCTTTTTAGAAAAGGGAAATGGAAACTTACCAAAATTTAAATATTAAAAAATAACAGATACAACCCTTTCTTTCAGTCATTCATCAATAAAGCCAATGGCATTTTGTAACTTTGCCGCGCAATTTGGAATCTATTTCGAGAAATGAAAGAAGTGCAGGAAAACATTCATCCCATATTCGACAGGCTTTTACAGCGAATTGATAAAGAGGATCTTTTACAACAGACCGCTAAGGTGATCTGGCTGACCGGACTTTCTGGTTCAGGTAAAAGTACTATTGCCCAGCACCTTGAAAAGATATTACATGCCAATGGAAACCTTACCATGTTGTTGGATGGAGATAATATCCGTTCAGGAATAAATAATAACCTTTCCTTTTCCGATACCGACAGAATTGAAAATATCCGAAGAATTGCAGAAGTAAGCAAATTGTTCCTGAATTGCGGCATTATTACTATAAACAGTTTTGTAAGCCCAACCAATGAGATAAGAAAAATGGCGAAGGAGTTAATTGGGGAAAATGATTTTCTGGAAATTTATGTCAATGCTCCATTAGAAGTTTGTGAAGCACGTGATGTAAAAGGTTTATATAAAAAAGCAAGGGCAGGTTTGATACCGGACTTTACCGGAATTACTTCCCCTTTTGAAGCCCCTGAAAATCCGGCATTGGAGATCAGAACCGATCAAATGGAAATTGAAGAAAGTGTCCAGGTATTGCTCGACTTTATTTTACCATTAATTAAAAAATAAATTAATTGGAATATTATATTGATATTCTGAATTGAATAATAATAAATTAATAAAAATAGTATTCATGAGTTACAGTTTAACGCACTTAAAAGAATTGGAAGCAGAAAGCATTTTTATAATGCGTGAAGTTGCGGCACAGTTTGAAAATCCCGCATTATTATTCAGCGGCGGAAAAGATTCTATTGTAATGGTTTTTCTTGCAAGAAAAGCTTTTTGGCCTGCTAAAATTCCTTTCCCTTTAGTACATATTGATACAGGACATAATTTTCCCGAAACCATGGAATATCGCGATTGGTTGGTAAATGAAGTTGGAGCGAGATTAATTGTAGGTTCAGTGGAAGATTCTATTCAACTTGGAACTGCAGTGGAAGAACAAGGAATGAATGCAAGCCGCAATGCTTTGCAAACAGTTACCTTGTTAGAAACAGTGGAAAAAAATAAATTCGATGCCGCTATGGGTGGCGCGAGAAGAGATGAAGAAAAAGCCCGCGCAAAAGAAAGATTTTTTTCTCATAGAGATGAATTCGGTCAGTGGGATCCAAAAAATCAAAGACCTGAATTATGGAATTTATTTAATGGAAGAAAACATATAGGGGAACATTTCCGCATATTTCCAATATCTAACTGGACAGAAATGGATGTTTGGCAATATATTTATCAGGAAAATATTCCACTTCCGAAATTGTATTTCGCACATCAGCGCGAAGTAATTGAAAGAGACGGAACATTTATTTCCACACATCCTGAATGGGTTAAATTGAGACCAAACGAAAAGGTGATCTCCAAACAAATTCGTTTCAGAACATGTGGCGATCTTCCTATAACAGGTGCAATTGAAAGTGATGCAGATACCGTAGAAAAAATTATTTACGAAGTAGCTACTACACGTGTTACCGAACGCGGAAATCGTTCTGACGACAAACGCAGCGAAACATCAATGGAAGACAGAAAAAAACAGGGATATTTTTAATCAGAAAAATTAACCGGTTTTTTCATTCAAATTAATTTAATCAAAAAAATATTGTTCAATACCTTTTTTTATGGAACATTTAGTTAACGATAACGGAACATTCGACAACCATGGTTATTTAAACATGGAATTATTGCGCTTCACAACTGCAGGATCTGTAGATGATGGTAAATCAACTTTGATCGGAAGATTATTATACGATTCAAAATCCATTTTTGTTGATCAAATGGAAGCCATAGAAAAATCATCAAAACAAAGAGGAGAAGAATATGTGAATCTCGCTTTATTAACTGATGGATTAAAGGCAGAACGCGAACAGGGAATTACTATTGATGTTGCATATCGCTATTTCGCAACACCAAAAAGAAAATTCATTATTGCTGATACACCGGGACATATACAATACACAAGAAATATGGTTACTGGTGCTTCCACGGCAAATCTTGCCATCATATTAGTGGATGCCCGTCATGGTGTTGTGGAGCAAACATATCGTCACTCTTTTATTGCATCCTTATTACAAATTCCACATATCGTTATTTGTATCAATAAAATGGATCTTGTTGATTACGATAAAGAAAAATACGATGAGGTGGTGGAACAATTTCGTCATTTTGCATCAAAATTAGATGTGCAGGATGTTCGTTTTATTCCAATAAGTGCCTTATTCGGAGATAATGTTGTTGATCGCAGTAAAAATATGCCTTGGTACGAAGGACCAACATTATTATATACTTTAGAAACTGTACACATCGGTTCCGATCATAATTTAATTGATTGTCGTTTTCCGATACAATCTGTGATCAGGCCAATGAGTAACGAATATCACGATTACCGTGGTTTTGCAGGAAGAGTTGTTGGTGGTGTATTTAAACCGGGCGATGATGTAATGCATTTACCCTCAGGGTTAACTTCAAAGATCGCAGCAATTAAAACAATTGACGGTGATCTCGAAGAAGCATTCCCACCCGAAAGTGTTACCTTGATCTTGGAAGATAATATTGATATCAGTAGAGGTGATATGATTGTGCGCGAAAATAATGTACCTAAAATTGGACAAGAAATTGATATCATGTTATGTTGGATGGATGATAAAAAACCATTGCAATTAAATGGTAAATATGCAATCAAACATACTACTCGTGATGCGCGTTGTGTAGTGAAGGAAATTCTTTACAAAGTAGATGTAAACACACTGCACAGAATTCAGGATGTTGACAGTTTAACATTGAATGAAATTGGCAGAGTTAAATTGCGCACTACAGTTCCATTGTTCTACGACGAATATCGCCGAAACAGAAATACAGGTTCTATTATTATTATTGATGAAGGCACTAATTCAACTGTGGGTGCGGGGATGATTATTGAGTAATTGATAATTGACAATTGATAATTGACAATGAACAGCGTATAACGTAGGCATGTAATTGTTATAGATTTTAAAAATTGTTTAAATTGTAGAGACGCAATGCATTGCGT
>JAYSYX010000096.1:0-13345 GCA_043727235.1 Bacteroidota bacterium | reverse complement strand
TGAGGTTTGTGATGGTATAATAGAATATATTAAAAACAAGGAGATCAGTATTCCGGAACTCATGCAGTTCATCAAAGGACCTGATTTCCCTACCGGTTCTACCATTTATGGGATAGAAGGTATTCGCGAAAGTTTTGAGACCGGAAGAGGAAAGATAGTTGTGCGTGGTGTTGCAAACATTGAATCCATGCCAAATGGCAGAGAACATATTGTGATCACCGAGTTGCCGTTCCAGGTTAACAAGGCTCTATTGATCACTAAAATTTCAGAACTGGTTCACGAAAAGAGAATAGAAGGCATTTCCGATGCAAACGATTATTCCGATCGCGATGGATTGCGGGTTGTGGTTGAAGTTAAGAAAGATGCAGTTGCCAGTGTGGTATTGAATCAGCTTTACAAGTATACACCTCTGCAATCCTCCTACGGTGTAAACAATATTTGTCTGGTGCACGGCCGACCTAAATTGTTGAATTTGAAGCAATTGATATCCAATTTTGTTGAATTCAGACATGAGGTTATTGTAAAAAGAACACAATACGATCTGCGCAAAGCAGAAGAAAGAGCGCATATTCTGGAGGGATTACTTATAGCACTCGACCATTTGGATCAGGTTATTGCTCTTATCCGCGGTTCAAAAACACCCGATGAGGCTAAAGAAGGTTTAGTTAGCAATTTTGCACTGAGTGATTTACAGGCGAAGGCAATTTTGGAAATGCGTTTGCAGCGTTTAACCGGACTGGAAAGAGACAAGATCCGCGAGGAATACAATGAAATAATGGCGTTGATAAGCCGTTTGAATGAAATATTGGGCAATGAGGAAATGCGTTTCCAGATCATAATTGACGAAACACTTGAAATTAAGACGAAATACGGAGATCCGCGCAGAACGAATATTGTGGCAAATGAAGGAGAAATGAGCATCGAAGATCTTATTGAAGAAGAAGATGTAGCTATCACCATTTCACATTTAGGATATGTTAAACGCACGGCACTTACCGAATATCGCAAACAAGGACGCGGTGGAAGAGGTGCAAAGGGCTCTGCGTCGAGAGAGGAAGATTTTATTGAACATTTACTTATAGCTTCTACTCACGATACCATGTTGTTCTTTACTCAGCAGGGACGCTGTTTCTGGTTACCGGTTTATCAGATCCCGGAAGGAAGCAGAACATCGAAAGGAAGAGCAATACAAAATCTTATATCATTGCCAGCTGATGATAAGGTTATGGCATATATCGATATCCACGACCTTGAAGATGAGGCTTTTATAAATTCTCATTACTTGGTATTCTGCACAAAAAAAGGAACAATTAAAAAAACCACAGTTGAGTCCTTTAGTCGCCCAAGAGCAAATGGAATTGTCGCCATCAATATCAACGATGATGATGAATTGCTTGAGGTGCGTTTAACTAATGGAAACTGCGAGATCATGCTAGCGGTGAAGAGTGGAAGAGCTATTCGCTTTCCGGAGGAAAAGGTGAGACCAATGGGCCGAAGTGCAACAGGAGTAAGGGGTATAGTACTTGCCGGCAAGAATGATGAAGTAGTTGGCATGATAACTGTTGAAAAGGGAGATGAAGAAAAATCAGTGCTTGTTGTAAGTGAGAACGGGTACGGAAAAAGAAGTCAATTGGTGGATCTTGATACAGGTGAACAGGAATATCGAATTACCAATAGAGGAGGAAAAGGTGTAACAACATTAAAGATCACTCCAAAAACAGGTAATCTGATCACTATAAAAGATGTTACCAATGAAGACGACCTGATGATAATTTGTGAATCAGGACTTGCTATCAGAATGGGTATTGATGAGTTGAGAGTGATGGGTAGAGCAACACAAGGAGTGAGGCTCATCAATTTGAGGGATGGAGACCGAATAGCTTCTGTAACCAGAATTCAAAAAGATGAGGAGCTGGAAGAATCTGAAAATGGGGTTGATACAGAAAATGGACCTGATAATAATGATAATGACAATGGAAGGGAGTCTACCGAAACTAATATTACAGATGAATTAACATAAACAATTGATAATTAATACAATAAACTACTAAAAACATGAAACTATTCACAGGTTTTTTTATGATAGCAGTTTTGTTTACCACGGTTGTAAACGCACAAAACAGTAAGGTGGTAACAGCCTCCAACGCCGAATTCAATCAGGAATATGAAAAAGCCCGTGTTGCAATAGATGAGGCTATACTGAACGAAAAGACCGGAGTGCAGGCAAAGACCTGGTATTTAAGAGGAAAGATCTACAATGCAATAGCAATGGATACAACTGGTCAGTTCTCCAATGTTACTGACCCAATTGGAACAGCTTTGCAATCTTTTAAGACAGCTATGGAAATGTCGGATGTCAAAAATTATAAGACCGATATTGGTGGAGAGTTATTCACAACCTACAATCTATATTTTTCCCGGGGAGCTAATGCTTATAGCGCCGGAAATAGTGAGACAGCTTACGTGAATTTTTCAAAAGCACATGAGGCTAATTTGTTGCAGATCGATGCCTATCCTTTGGCTGTACTAGACACAGGTGTGATATTTAACATGGGTTTAATGGCAGAAAGGACCGGCAGAACTACAGAAGCTGTTACAGCATATCAGAAATTGGTGGAGATGAAATACAGTGAAACTTATCTGTATTCTAAATTATCCAATATTTACCTGGAAGCTGGCAGAATGGATGAGGCGCTTGCAATACTTGAAGAAGGACGTAAAAATTTCCCTCAGGACAAGGAGATCATCACAGCAGAACTCAATTATTACCTGTCGCAGAATAAATTGGATGTATTGGTGAATAAACTGGAGAACGCAATAAGTTTAGACAATAAGAATACCGAATTATATTTTGTTTTGGGCACTACACATAGTGAATTGATCAAAATGGATTCATTAAATGATCGCTTGCATTTTGACGCAGCTATAAAAGCCTATGACATGGCATTGGCTTTAGATCCCGAAAGATTCGACATCAATCTGAATGCCGGAGCACTTTATTATAATACGGCGATCGAGATCAATAAAGCTATGAATGCACTGCCTTTGGAAAAGGAAGCCGAATATCAAAGACTATCTGTGGAAAGAAATAAACTGTATTTGCTCGCTTTACCTTATTTTGAAGCCGGGCACCGAATTGATCCTAAAAATACAGATTGTATGTTGGCCTTAAAAGAAATATATGTGAGAACTAACCAAAAGGAAAAGGCTGAAGCCATGAAACAACTACTGGGAAATTGACCTGTATAAATTAAAAAAAGGGAGATCAATGTAAATTGATCTCCCTTTTTTTATTTCAAATACATTTTTATTAAAATCTTACTCCCAGATTCAAACCGAATATTCTGGTTCCAAAGAACAGACCACCAAGATCAACATCTATGGTATTTTCGCCGACAGTGGCATCAATTGTCCAACCCGGAATAGGCACTTCTTCAATTTGTGTTTCAAGATCTGCTTTCTCCTGAGCATCCATATCGTCCATTGGGTCAATTGCATGTGATTCACCGTTCAAAACGCCAACAAATGGACCTAATATCCACCAATCCAATGTCATCGATTTCCCGATCTGCCATTGGATTCCTATCAATTCTCCAGCACCGAAACCGTTGAAAGTTGTTTCTATCAGTGGTTTATGAACAACACCCGCATCGGAGGTAAACTGGTATACCTGTTCATGTGTCATGCGCGTATATTTTAAAAATGATGCTGCATAAAACCCAAACGGAGCTCCCTTCACACCTACATAAAAACGATATTCCGGCATGATACTAAAGTTAGTAAAGGTTGTACTATTTATAGCGGTAACAGCTTCCTCATTATCGCCAAATAGTTCGAGTAGGGTGTTCTTAAATGGTAGATCAACATTGGGAGCAATACTGATAGTAACCCCTGTAGATTGTTTTGGATTTATAACTCGTTCATAACCAATGGTATAATAACCAACAACTGGTCCTGTCAAGTTAAATTTCACAATGTTGGGTTTCAACAAAGAGTTTTCAATTGCGGTTTCAACCACCTGGCCGCGAAGGGTAGCGGTGGAAATAAAAACAAAACTGATGATCAAAAGTGTGGTGATTTTTTTCATAATTGTATGGTTTATAGATTAAGAATATCGTGGTTAAATTTATCCGAGCTATTAATACACCATTATAAAGATAAACTAATTTGACAGTTGTAAAAATAATTTAGTGGCTACTTTTTCATCAAATATATTTAAAATTATAACTGAAAATAAATCTCTTTCAAATTGGGATTCAACCTAATCAATTTTATAAAGTAAAACTAAAGCCTTAACGGGAAGGAGTTAAGATGACTTACAAACATTGAATTGTGGATACTACTTAACATAATATTAATTATGGGCAAATAATGTAGGCAAATTCATTGATATTCAATAAGATACACATTCGCTATGAATTAACTATTTTTATATATTTAAATCTTAATTTACAAAGCAAACATCCTTACCTGCAGGTTAATTGCAATTCAAATCACAAATAAATACAAATGTTTTTGCGTTGAAATAATCGTCATTTTCAAACCCAAATATTCTAAATATATTACATAAAAAAATGCCTTTTCAGCAATAAACTGATAAGGCATTTTAAGGAGGAATAGATCTGTTCAACTACAGCGTTTCCTCGAGCCATTTATAAAATTCCCTTTGCCAAGCCAAAGCATTATGGCATTTTAGAACCCAATGGTTTTCATCGGGCAAATACACGAATCTCGACTTAATTCCTCGAAGCTGCGCTGCCTGAAATGCTTGGAAAGCTTGATCCTCGGTAGTTCTGTAATCCTTACCGCCCTGATAGATCAAAATTGGCGTGTTCCAATTAGCAACAAAATTGATAGGATTGAAGTCGGTATAACTTTTTTGATGATCTCCGGCTTCCCAGTATGGTCCACCCATATCCCAATCGGAAAACCAGATCTCTTCAGTGGTTCCGTAAAAGGCATTCAAATTGAACAATCCATCATGGGATATGAATGATTTGAATCTTCCGTTGTGTGTTCCGGCCATCATATAAACGCTGTATCCGCCATAACTGGCACCTACGGCTCCACATCTGGAACCATCTACATAAGGCAAAGTTTTGGCGAAATCGATAGCGCTGTAATAATCTCTTATCGCCTGTCCTCCCCAATCACCACTTATTTCCTCGTTCCATGCAGTTCCATGTCCCGGCATTCCGCGTCTGTTTGGTGCTACAATTATATAACCATTGGCTGCCATGAGTTGAAAATTCCAGCGAAAGGAATAAAATTGTGTTAATGCACTTTGTGGTCCTCCCTGACAATACAATAGTGTAGGATATTTCTTATTTGGATCAAAATCAGGCGGATAAATGAACCAAACCAGCATATCCTTGCCGTCTGTAGTTTTAACCATCTTTCTTTCTGTTTTGCCCATTTTTATTTTGTCGTACTGAGGTTTGTTTATGCTTGTAAGTGCTGTCATATCGCCGGTTGCGGCATTTACACGATAAATTTCCGCAGCGTGATTCATATCTGTGCGGGTTACTATCAATTGTCCATTAACTTCTCCTACAATGCCGGTAATATCAAAATCTCCTTTAGTGATCCTGCGAACAGGGTTCATTTTCCTTCCGCCCTCATCAACTTTAGTAAAAACATTGGTCACATTCAGCTCAAACAGCTGAATTGTGCCATCAATTGGCGCTGTAAAATAGATAAATTTCCCATCCAGACTCCATCTAATTGCATCAATAGATTCATCAAAACTGGCTGTTGCGTCTATTTTCGTTTCTGTCTTTTTCTCCAGGATAAATAATCTGTTTTTATCTGCTTCGAATCCATCAGTTTCCATACTCAACCATGCCATTTTTGATCCGTCGGGCGAAATATTCGGATTGGTATCATAACCCATCATTCCACTAGTAAAATTTTGAGTTTTTGCTGTTTCAAGGGTATAAACGAAAATATCAGTATTGGTACTTTTCGCATATTCAGCTCCCGTTTTTTGTTTGGTGACATAAACGATGCGTTTACCGTCAGGATGCCAAACCATATCTTCAATTCCACCAAAAGGCATTTGCGGGCAATCGTATTTTTGTCCGGACATGATATCAACTTCATTAATTATTACTCCGTTATTCCACTTCGCATAAAATACATGCTGGTAAGCGCCATCTTCCCATGTATCCCAATGGCGATAATTGAGATCATCAATAATTCGAACATTGGAACCCGTAAGGTCAGGATATATCTCCGCCGCGGTCACATTTTCTAATTTGATCTCCTTCGAAAACATGATGTACATTCCGTTTGGCGAAAAACGCACATTATTTAGTCCGCCCTCATAATTGGTAAGTTGAACAGCTCCTGTTCCATCCCATTCCGATTGCCATATCTGTCCTTTGAACATATAACCCATTTTTCCACCGGGCAGGGTCATTACAGCATTCTCCCCTCCCTTTTCCGTTGTGATCTGAATAGGATTTCCACCCTTCGTAGCTATTTTAAAGAGATTTCTTTCTGATGTTCCCGCTTCAACATTGTAATAGGTAACCCCGAATATGATATCCTTACCATCAGGAGTAATTGTTTCAGCCCCTACCCTTCCGAGGCTCCACAATAATTCGGGACTCATTACTGCCTGCGAATAAGTTTTTCCTGTTATACATAGGAATATTACATAAAAAAGTATTTTCTTCATCTATGATGTTTTGCTGCGAAGATACAAAAGGTATTAAAACAGATTTCATTAAAACAGTAATCTTCTTAATTTGCAGTCTGAATTAAATAGAATACTATGTCGCAATATCAATTGCATTTGTCCAGAGATAAAAAGTTAAAACCATTGATCGGTAACAAAGATTCCTTTGTATTAAAACAGGAAAAAAATATTTGTCTGTATTTGTGTTACAGCATTATGAGTCAGCAATTATCTACAAAAGTAGCCAGAGTTTTTCATCAGCGATTTATTGAGCTTTATAATGGGAATGAACCAAATGCAAAACAAATTGCAGAAACCAAATTTGAGACCCTTCGCGGTATTGGTCTTTCCAATGCTAAGGCTAATTATATTTTAAATGTGGCTAATTTTGAAATAACCCATGGAATGCATTCAAGGAAATTAAATAAAATGAGCAATGATGAAGTAATTACTTATTTAACACAAATTAAAGGCGTAGGAAAATGGACCGTTGAAATGTTATTAATGTTTGCACTTGGTCGTGAGGATGTATTTGCAGTGGATGATCTTGGAATACAAACAGCTATGATAAAAATCTACAAATTAAATGCTGATGATAAAAAAGAAATGCGGCAAAGGATGTTAAAGATATCAGCAAAATGGGAGCCATACAGAACTTATGCTTGTTTGCATTTATGGCATTGGAAAGATGATAAATAGTATATAGTAGTTAGTATATAGTATTTAGAGTGCTCCGGTTGGAGGTTCGAAGTAAGCCTTGTGATTCTGGAAAATGCGCAATATATTTTCCTTGAGAACTAACTGAGGCTCTCCCTCCTAGGGTCTCAGTATTGGTAACCCAAAATAATCAAACAACCTTAGACTCTCATATAACATTTGAGGCATTAGCTTTATGCGAGTATGAGTAGAGGTATAAACGAAAACAACCGCAGAAATCTGCGGTTGTTTTCGTTTATCAAATATTAGTTAATCGATTTATAATGTTGCTTTTTCCGACTTGGAAGAAGGATCACATTTAGATGGAGGGCAATCTTTTGTTTCGGGACACATATTGTCTGATTTTGCATTGGCAGTTGTACTCATTTGAGCCTTATTGCCATAAGAACATTTAGCAGCTTGTTCCGGAGTGCAATCAGAAGGATCACAATCGGCAGCTTTGTCGGAGCTTACTTGTTCTATTTTAACGGAATTATTATGTTCTGAACCTGCAGAAGAAGCCGACATAGCCCAAATTGAAATTCCTGCGATAAAAACAATGGTAAGAGTTGCTAAAATTGATTTGAGATTCATATTTTAAGATTTAGAGATTAAAGTTAATAATAATTCAGAACATTTAAGAGTGAAAACTAACTTTAACACTATTTATTACTAAATCATTGTTTTTTAAGCAAATTTTACTAAAACACATTTGGCCTTTCTGGAACCTAATGAATTGATCTACATCACCCAAATTATAACTTTTGCTCTGATTTGACGAAATTTGCAGTTACAGAAAAATGAACTAATGAAAAAAATTATAGTAATCGTCTTGGCAATTGCATCGCTGCAACTCATTGCTCAGCAACCAGAACAAATACTCACCACCGGAAAAGGGGAAGCAGAACAGCTTATTGGTGACAGTTTCACATGGCAAACAGAACAATTTGCCGATCTTGGAATTTTGCGTTACACCATACCCGGTTGGGAAAAATTAACAGTGAAACAAAAATCACTCGTTTATTACCTCACACAAGCCGGTTATTGCGGTAGGGATATTATTTATGACCAAAACTACAGGCACAATCTTGAAATAAGAAAAGCGTTGGAAAATGTAGTTTCCAAATATTCCGGAAATAAAACATCAAATGAATGGGCAGAATTTATGGTGTATACAAAACGTGTTTGGTTCAGCAATGGAATTCACCACCATTATTCCACCGATAAAATTATGCCCGGTTTTTCTACACAATATTTCAAATCGCTTTTAGTTGCAACGGATACAAAACTTTCTGAAAATGTTATTAAAATAATGTTTGATGCTGAAATTGACAACAAAAAAGTAAGTCTGGATCCTAAGTCTGATCTTTTACTTAGCTCTGCAACAAATTTTTATGCTGTTGATGTATCTCAAAAAGATGCAGAAGAATTTTATTCCAAAAAAATCGATAAAAACGATACAAAAGCAATTTCCTATGGATTAAATTCTCAACTGGTTAAAACGGAGAATGGAATTGAAGAGAGAGTCTGGACAGCGGAAGGCATGTATGGCTCATCGATCAAACAAATAATTTTTTGGTTGGAAAAGGCTGTTACAGTTGCAGAAAATGCGCAACAGGCAAAGGCTTTAAACCTGCTCATTTCTTATTACAAAACAGGTGATCTTAAAACCTGGGATGAATACAATATTGAATGGGTAATGGAAACGGAAGGTGATATTGATTATATTAATTCTTTTATTGAAGTTTACAATGATCCATTGGGATTTAGAGGTTCTTTCGAATCAATAGTTGAAATAAAAGATTTTGATGCATCGGAACGTATGTCAACTTTATCTGAGCATGCGCAATGGTTTGAAGACAATTCTCCGATCATAAAATCACACAAAAAAGATTCAGTAATAGGAGTTTCATATAAAGTTGTAAATGTTGCCGGTGAAGCCGGTGATGCTTCTCCCGCCACTCCTATCGGAGTTAATTTGCCGAATGCAAACTGGATACGAGCAGATTTTGGATCAAAATCCGTAAGTCTGGGAAATATCGGTTATGCCTATGAACAAGCAGGAAGTTCCGGATTGTTGGATGAATTTTGTTATAGCGACGAAGAAAAGGAAAGAGCTATTAAATTCGGTTCTCTTTCCGGTAAAATGCATACTGCCATGCACGAGGTAATAGGACATGCGAGTGGTATAATTAATCCCGGTGTCGGCTCACCAAAGGAAACATTAAAAAATTACGCAAATGTTCTTGAAGAAGCACGTGCCGATCTTGTAGCACTATATTTTGTAATGGATCCTAAATTAGTGGAATGGGGTTTAATTCCGGATATTGCTTTGGGTATGACTCAATACGACAGTTATATCCGAAATGGTTTAATGGTGCAATTGCGCAGAATTGAACCGGGTAAAACCGTGGAAGAATCGCATATGCGCAACCGCCAATTGATAGCTGCCTGGGCGTTTACCAAAGGTAAATCAAGCAACGTGATCGAAAGAAAATTCGAAAATGGAAAAACATATTTTGTTGTAAATGATTATGAAGCCTTAAGAAAACTTTTTGGTGAATTATTGCGTGAAATTCAGCGAATAAAATCTGAGGGTGATTATAAGGCCGGAATGGACCTTGTTGAAACTTATGGTGTTCAGGTTGATGAGGATATTCACAAAGAAGTTTTAGCCAGATCACAAAAATTAAACATTCCTCCTTATTTCGGATTTATTAATCCGGTGTTGACCCCCGTTTTGGACGGCAGTGGAAATATATTGGACGTAACAGTTTCTTATCCTGATGATTTTACCGAACAAATGTTGTACTACGGATCCAATTATTCCTTCCTTCAACCCGGAAGTGGAAAATGAGGGCGAGAACCGTGAGTCGTTATTCGTGCCGTACGCCGTGGTTGTGTGTTTTTCACCAACCACCGGAGGGAATGCGTGAATCGTGAAGCGTGAGTTTTGATCCTCCTAACATTTGAGTTTGGATTACGACATTAAAGAATATACTAAGTCGTAGCAAACTCACCACTCACAATTCACCACTCACCCATGTGAATCGTCAATCGTGAATCCGTATTGCATGCCGTGGTTGTGTGTTTTTCACCAACCACCGGAGGGAATGCGTGAAGCGTGAGTTTTGATCCACTTAACATAAGGCTATGGATTACGAAAATAAACGTTTCATCATGTCGGAGCATTCTCACCACTCACCTCCAACCCATAATCATAATTATAAATAAGAAGTTTAAAGCACCCGGCGCACTAGAATCATACTCATTACTCATAACTCATCACTCATTTCGTAAGTCATCAATCGTGAGTCATGAATCCGTTATAGTCTGCATGAGTGAGACCCCCACTGAAAAAGTGGGAGCCTCACATGAAGTCGAAGCTAACTCACTACTCACCCTTCACCACTCACCAATTAATCTCACCAAAATAAATGACAATTATCATTTCAAAATATATGATTAAAATGGAATTTTACTTCAAAAACTATAAATATGATCTTTAAACGCAACGCATCCGATTTTATGACAAGCACGGTAATAGTGGCCAGTGTTAACAATACCTTTGATCAGGTAATGGAATTTTTTACTGTTTATAAAATACAGCATTTACCGGTAACTGATGGTGATCGGCTTATCGGAATTATAAGTATTAATGATATGCTGAATTTTATGTCAGGGATAATTAACGAAGAGAACAGCATCACACATTTTAATCTGAACAAAAGATTTAAAGTAAGTGAAGTTATGACCCCTGATCCAATTACCGTTGAACCTGGTTCTTCACAAAAAGAGGTGCTGGAAATTTTAGCGGAAGGAAAATTTCAGGCAGTTCCTGTTGTTAGTGAAGGTATAATTCAAGGTATTATTACCAATAAGGATATTACCCGAATTTATAATTACGATGCTACACATATTCTTCCTTAAAAAGAGTTGTAATAGCAGTTAATTTTAGATTATAATATTTTATTGCTGTGTTTATTATCAGCTCCCAACATTGGCCAACCGCTTATTGTTACATCATAGGTATTGATGGCAAATAAATTACCGGCAGTAGTAGTTACATAGATCCATCCGTTCATTGCAATTGGTTGTGAGCGAATTGATTCATGAATATCGTATTTTTTTTCTGCCGCGCCTGTTAATTGATTCATTAAAATAATTTCACCCTGAAGAGTACCTGTAATAATATATTTTCCAGCTATTATGGGTGCAGTTGCTAAATACCCACCTTCCTGTTTTAAATTTCCAGTAACAGCATATTTCCATTTCTCTTTTCCGGTAATATTATCCATGCAATACAGGGTGTCTCCCATCATATTAAATTGCACATCAGCTGTTGCAGTAACCCGACTTCCGTAAAAATTTTGTAATGAACTTACATTACTTTGTCCTATATTTTCATTCGCGGCCATCCAGTTAGACGCAGCTGGCGCTCCTCCTCCAAAACCATTTCCGGCATCACTACTGTTACTTTCCATTTTTAATTTCGAGCTACTTTGAACATTTTTATCAAGATATGCAGCTTGTTTTTTTTGTGTGCTGAAATCAATAGCATTTATTTCGTAATTATAACCAGTAACAAGCTCTGAAACAGCTTCTCCGGCTTTGTCGCCTCTCTGACTATAATAGGCCCGACCATTGTGAAGAACAGGGGCTGATGTTGCACGACACTTTTTTGCAGAAGTAAATTCACCTGTAATTGCATCTAGAATATAATATACGCCTGCAAATGTAACCACGTGCAAATTCCCTGTGTCCTCTATCGGTGCTGATAAAATATCTCCTTCAATTCGTTTTTGCCATAATATTTTTCCAGTCTTTAATTCCATTGCAATTAGTGCATGTGAATATCTTCCGGAATTATATATTATAGAATTAATATTATTATTTGAGCCATTTTGTTGTTGATTAAATTCGCTATCTGCATTATATGTATAATTGGTATTACAAGGATAAGAGGAATATACAATTCCATTTGCAATAGTTGGTGTCGACATTAAAGGATCACCCAACCACCACGACCAAAGATGTTTTCCGGTATTTACATCACAGGCAAAAATAGTACAGGATTCAGTATTAAATACGATAACACCATCTTCAATTACACAGGAGGATGGGCCGTCATCATCCAAATTAATTCCCCAGTTCAATTCACCGGTTTCCGCATGAAAACTTAAAAATTGTTTACTTCCAAAACCACCGCTCACATATATTTTATTATCAAACCATGTTGGTGTTGGAACATTATTATTTGCAGGTAATTTTATTTTATATCCATATTCTGTTTGTGTAAAATAATCAATAAATGGAAATTCGCTCACATGTCCCTGCCGAAAATTGCTGCTTAATTTGTTTGCCGGATCTGCATTTATTGCCAACACTTCTGCGAGGACATCCGTTGAATCCGTTTCATCTTTTGGAGTAGCAATTTTATCGGGTGAAATGTAGGGAGTTTGAAAAGATAAAAGAACAGCAAGAGTAAAAAATGCGAGTAGTTTCATAAGCGAACAATTTTTGTATGTTAACTTTAGATATTGATGAGCAAATAACGCGTTTTCCATAAACTTTGGTATAGGCACTTGCAACACCCTTCAAATCAACCAACTCAAGTTCTTTGAGCGGCTAGAGTCTTTGCTGTAAGGGATTAAAAAAAAAATTGTAAAAAAATTAGGATAAAACATATAAAGCTGTATATTTGACCTGTTTTTAAGGGATAAACAAGCAGCAAGCGTCCCGAAAGGGACAATTGCTGTTTTTATTTTATTTCACTTCCTCCTTTCCAATCCAACTTTACAATTCCAATTTTATTTTTTGATTTGAATATGGATTTCAAAAAGTCTATAGCTCAAATATTATGGAATTACTAATAGTTATCGGTAGGTTCCTTTAACTGCAATTTACTATCTTTAACACTTATTAATAATTCACTTATTTATGCAGAAATTTTTTGCTTTATTACTG
>JAYSYX010000095.1:0-4853 GCA_043727235.1 Bacteroidota bacterium | reverse complement strand
TCTATTCTTTATTGGCAGGGATTTATTTTTTATTGATAAGAAACAGCATACATTTATTTGATTATAAAATTTTTGATCTGATCGGCGAATTCTGGGTTGTTGTAATTATAGGATTTATAATTGCCGAATTATTTTACAACCGTGAAAATCCATTTCAACAGATAGGATTAAATATTCTGGGTATTTATTATATTCCTTTTGCTTTTGCATCTTTTATTCAAATAGGCGTATCAGGGGTTGATGATCAATTCAATGTAAATCTTTGGATCGTTATGGGACTTTTATTCATGGTATGGTTTAACGATTCCTTCGCCTATTTTGCAGGGAGATTGTTCGGGAAACGCAAACTGTTTGAACGTATTTCCCCTAAAAAGACCTGGGAAGGATTTTTTGGAGGAATGTTGATGACCATAGGTTGCTCCATTGGGCTCAGCTTCATTTTTTCGGAATTATCTATGGCTCAGTGGATCATTTGGTCGGTGATCGTGGTATTTTCCGCAACATTGGGAGATCTGGCAGAATCACTGTTAAAACGCAGTATTCACATCAAGGACAGCGGCTCCATTTTGCCGGGTCACGGTGGTTTTCTCGACCGTTTTGATGGATTTGTACTCGCAGTTCCGTTTTCGGCCCTGTATTTGTCACTTTTAGCTTACTTTAACTATCTGAATCTGTGAGGGAACATTAATCGACGTCAATTTGTATTACCTTTGCTATCCTTAAACTTAACAGGAAGAAAAAATGCTGAAATTAATACATAGGGAAGGGCGTAAGATCATCATCGCCTTTTTAGTATTTCTGGTTTTACTCAATTTTTCCATTCATTACTTTTTCCCGGATGAGCGTTTGCTACACGCTCTGCTGTTGATCGCCTCTCTGGGGGGAATACTCTTTGTAATGATGTTTTTCCGCAATCCGAGGCGTCGGTTGTTTATTGAGGAAGGAGCTATTATAGCACCTGCCGATGGAAAAGTAGTTGTTGTGGAAGAAACCACGGAAGGAGAATATTTTAAGGATCGCCGTTTGCAGATATCCATTTTTATGAGCGTTAAGAACGTGCATATCAATAGAAATCCGATAAGCGGACAAGTTAAATATTTCAAATATCACCCTGGAAAATATCTTTTGGCATGGAACCCAAAATCATCAACCGATAACGAAAGAACTACTTTTGTTATTGAGGATGAGGACGATAACGTGGAGATCATGATGCGCCAGATAGCCGGAACTGTTGCCAGAAGAATAAAATTTTATGTGGAAGAAGGAGATGAGGTTACTCAGGGAAGTGAAATTGGATTTATTAAGTTTGGTTCCCGCGTTGATCTTTATCTGCCTTTGGATTCGAAAGTAGAAGTTAAATTAGGTGAAAAAGTTAAAGGTGGTCAAACAGTGATCGCAAGAGTTGTCAGAAACAAATAAAAAGAGTATCTTTAAGGTATAAATAGAAAAAATATGAAAAAAATATTATCGATAGCAATTGTAATGGTTTTTGGAATTACCATTTCTTATGCTCAATCAGCAACATCTACATCTCCGAAAGAGGATGTTCAAAATTCAACTCCTGTGGTAAAAGCAGTTGATGTTAATTCCAGTGCAGCAAAATGTGCTCCCGTTGCAGGAAAATCATGTTGTAATAGCGCAAGTAAAGCATCAGCAATAACAAGCGGAGTTGGAACTGAAATAAATGCTACGGAAACTATGGCAGCAGATAAAACTTGCACAACAGTAACAGTTGGTATGAGCGCAGCAAAACCGGAAACAACAGGTGAACCCGTTCCGGAGAAATAAGGTCACCCCCCGAACCCCCTCAAGGGGATGACTTCGACAAAATGATTTTATTAAACATTGGGTTCACGTCTGATTTTTCGTTTTTTTATAGTTAATAATTCGGGATTATTTTTTTCTTGAATTTCTATCCATTCTGAAATGGATTTTATTACATTTATAGTATCACCTAATATTTCCTTGTCGCTAAAACGGATGACAGTGTAGCCCAATTCATTTAATCGTTTTGTTCGTTTTTCATCCTTTTCAAAACTCCCTTCCGATTGATGGGTAATGCCGTCAGCTTCAATTATTAATTTCAAATCTTTACAAAAGAAATCAGCGATATAATTTTCAATTGGTCGCTGACGAAGAAATTGGTAATCCATCATTTTTCTATTTCTTAAAACGTAATTCCACAAAGCGTCTTCTGATCTAGTGGAATTATTTCGATTTTCTCGCGAAAATTTTTTAAGATTTTTAATGTAATAATTATTAAGGGCCATAAGTAAAATTATGGAACCAAATTTGAAAACTAATCAGATTATTGGAATTATTTTAAAATTAGTCGTGTGAGAAATTTGATTCGGAAAAATCACTCCTCAGCACATTTCCCCCTTGAGGGGGCAAGGGGGGTGATATTTACAACAAACCCACCAATTCCCTGAGATTATTCACCACCCGAAAATCATTTTCATTCACCCTGTTTTCCGGATTGAACCAAATAAAATGCATTCCGGCATTTAAAGAGCCTATGCCGTCCGCTTCGGGGGAATCGCCGATGTAGAGACAATGTTGGGGTTTTGTATTAATTAATTGAATGGCGTGATCAAATATTCTTTTATCGGGTTTTAAAGATTGTGCCTTTTCTGCTGTGGTTACGGTATGAAAATATTTCATCAAACCGGTATTATTCAATTTAAAAAATTGCACTTCCTCAAAACCATTGGTAATAATATGCAAATGATATTTTAATTTTAAATATTCCAATGTTTCCAATGCATGGGGCAATAGATCTTTTTGATTGCGCGTGTGCAAAATATAATGATCGGCAGCATCGCTTGCAAGTTTGTAAGAGTTAACTCCAAAATCGTTCAGGGTTATAAAAAAACGATTGAGTCGCACCTCATCGCGAGAAACTTTTCCTAAAGCATAATCCTGCCACAAATATTCGTTGCGGAATTTATATTGTGTGTGAAATTTTTCGAAATCGGTTATTCCTTTTTTCTCCAGTTCAAATTGTGAATATATTTCTGCAAGTATACGTTTAGAGTTACCCGTAAAGTCCCAAAGAGTATTGTCGAGATCAAAAATTACATGTTGTATGTTTTCCATTTTTAAAATACTAAAGGAGTAAATTTTCCGGTTTTTAATTCGGACTTGAAACTTGCTGCAGCATCGGCAATTGCCTGATCTACCGGAATAAAATTATATTGCAACTGCTGAATAATTTTAGTGTTTTCATAATTTACCGTTTTATTAGCAATGATGGCAGTTTGTTTTGTAACGGTAGGTTCGCTACCATTAAAAAGTGATTTAAACCATTCGGTTCTCCATGCAAGGGAGGATAAAAATTTTCCTGCCTTTACCGTCGGTCCTTTTACATTGAGTTCTTTTGCAATTGTAGTTAAAAAATCATGATAGGAAACATTCTCACTGTTTAAAATAAATCGTTCATTCGTTAGATCACTTTCCATCAGGGCGTAAACAATTTTCACCACATCACGAACATCTACATACCCGGTTTTACCCTCAGTATAATATTTGAAACCATTATTTATTGTGGTGAATAATTTGCATGAACCACTGTTCCAGTATCCTGCACCAACAATAATGGAAGGATTTACAATTACTGCGTTCAGCCCTTCAGCAATACTCCTCCAAACCTCACGCTCAGCTAAAAATTTACTTACTGAATAGTCGGAGGTCAGGTTTTTTCTATCCCAGGGTGTTTGTTCGGTAACCAACTCATTATTTTTTCCTGTTTTTCCTAAAGCAGCAATCGAGCTAATATATACCAATTTTTTTATGCCCTGATCCAATGCGATATTTACAACATTCGCAGTGCCTTCCACATTCACCTGCATTAATAGATCCTTATTAATTTTTGCATAAGAAATTATTGCTGCACAGTGATAAATTTTTTCAATTCCAACAAATGCATCCTCCAAACTGAAAAGATCTAAAATATCTCCCTCTACCCATTCAATCTTATCTGCAATATCCTCAATTAATCGCATATTGCTTTCCGGTCTTTTTATTGCACGTACATTTTCTCCCTTCGATAATAAATATCTGCAGAGGTAAGATCCCACAAGTCCGTTTGCCCCGGTAACCAGTATCATAATTTCACCATTGGGTTTATAAAATTCAATACTATCATCAACTTACATTTACAATATCTCCTCCACTCACGGCTATTCGCGCACCAGTAACAGAAGGTAAAAAATTTGGTTTATTTTCCCATCTCAACATGCCCATCAAACACATGGCAATTGCTTCTTTAAATTGAAGCAAGGTATTATCAGGCAAGGTAATTTTAATTCCACATAATTGTTCTATCCTTCTTAGTAAATAGGTGTTATAAGCTCCGCCACCAGTAACCAATAATGAATAAATATTATTTGCGATACTTTTTTCTTCCATTTGCCTATTAATAATTCTGGAAATCTGATATGCAATATGTTCGGTTGCAGTTGCAAGTTTATCTGAAGAATAAATTTTACAATTTGACAATATTGGGAACAAATTATCTCTGATAAAATTATTATCCATCGATTTTGGAAAAGGGAGATCAAAAAAATCGAAGTTGTTTAATTCGGATAATAAATTTTCGTCGATTATTCCAGATGCTGCTAAAGTACCACCATCATCATATTCCAAACCCATTTCTCCCGCGCAATAATTCAATAGCTGATTTGCAGCACAAATATCAAATCCAATTCTATCACCATTTTCCACAAAAGAAATATTTGTTATACCGCCAATATTTAAACATGCAGAATATTCAGGGAAAAATAATTCATCAGCAATTGGGACCAACGGAGCACCTTGTCCACCCGCATCAACATCTGCTTGTCTGAAATTGC
>JAYSYX010000094.1:0-13365 GCA_043727235.1 Bacteroidota bacterium | reverse complement strand
GAGTTCGAAAAATAATTTCCACGGGAAAATGTTTGAGTGATGAATGGTTAAATGTGATGCGTGTTGCACATAAACTTGATCTTACCACAAGTGCTACCATGATGTTCGGACATATTGAAACAATTGAGGAACGTTTTTTACATCTCGAAAAAATTCGTCAGGTACAAAGTGAAAAACCGGAACATGCAAAAGGATTTCTTGCATTTATTCCCTGGACATTTCAGGATGTTGATACCACACTTAAAAAGATCCGCAGAGCAAAAAATGACACCACTCCGGATGAATATATACGCATGATAGCAATGAGTAGAATATTTTTACCAAACATTGAAAATATTCAGGCAAGCTGGTTAACCGTTGGAAAAAATGTTGCACAAATTTGTCTCCATGCAGGTGCAAACGATTTCGGAAGTATTATGCTCGAAGAAAATGTAGTAAGTGCCGCCGGAGCTCCGCATCGTTTCACCTATAAATCTATTCAGGAAGCAATTAAAGAAGCAGGATTTATTCCGCAGCTTCGCAATCAACAGTATGAGGACAGAATGATTCCTGTGGAGATAGAGGAACAAGTGATTAATTATTGATTAAATTTTGTATTTCTTTTGACGAAAATTAATTATCGGCAAGCACTTTAAATCATTATATCCAGAATAACTCCTTCGTGTACCTTCGCGCCCTTCGCGTCTTCGTGGCCTCGATAAAATGCTCCAATCCAAGAAATATGGATAATGGCAAATACATTTATCATCATTTCCAATTCAAGTAAATTAACTCATAAATAGATATTTAAATAGCTACTATTCATACCTTTACACCATGCGACGCATCACAGCAGACATCATATATCCAATCACATCAAATCCATTAACTGATCATGTTTTATTATTGGAAGACGACGGTACAATAATAAATATTCAGCCACTTAATAATTTTGATGTAACTTCTGTTGAAAAATTATCCGGAGCGCTTGTCCCGGGATTTATTAATACACATTGCCATATCGAATTATCACATCTCAAACAACAGTTTCCTCAAAAGACAGGCTTACCCGAATTTTTAAATCTTGTAACTGCACAAAGGGAACATAAGGAAGAGATCATGTTATCCGCAATTATTTCCGCAGAAAAAGAAATGTTGGAAAACGGTATTGTTGCAGTGGGTGATATTTCAAATCTTTCATTATCCTTTGCACAAAAAGCAAAACGCAATTTGTATTATCATACGTTTATCGAATTAATTGCCTTTGATCCATTTAAAGCAGGTATTGCAATGGAAGCAGGAGAAAAATTAATTGCCGATGCAAGGGGATTTGGTATTCACACTTCACTTGCTCCACATGCAACATATTCCGTAAGTTCTGAATTGATAAAAAAAATAAGTAAACATTGTTACGAATCCGGAAAACCAACTTCAATTCACATGTTTGAAAGTAATGATGAAAATGAATTTTACGTAAGAGGAACAGGATTGTATCGCAAATTGTATCGCGATCTCAACAGAGATATAAAACATTTTACCCCAACCGGAAAAACAGCATTGGAAAGTCTGCTTCCCGATTTTGATCCGCAGGTAAAAACATTGTTGGTACACAATACCATAGCCACTGAATGGGATGCAGAATGGGCAGAAGATATTCATCCTAATTTATTCTGGTGTTTTTGTCCGAATGCAAATTTATTTATCGAAGATCGTATGCCTGATATTCCGATGTTGATGAAACATGTTCAATATATTACCATTGGAACTGATAGTCTGGCAAGTAATCATGGACTTTCCATATTAGATGAATTAATTGCCATACAAAATAAATTTCCCGAAATTAAAACCAACGACCTGTTGCGTTGGGCAACATTATATGGAGCCAAATTTTTGGGAATTGATGATAGATTTGGATCCTTTGATTCTGGTAAAAAACCGGGGGTGAATTTGATTAAAGGCTTTAAATATGAATCCCTACTTAATACTAAGGTTGAAAAGATATTGTGATTTTCTTCCCCATACCGCCGGAGCCCCACGTTAAAATTCATTGTAATTGTGATGTTTTACTTTCTGTGTAGACTCCAGCGGGGCAGACGTACCGAAACGCCTCCGCATAGTCTACTTACACCTATAAAAAATCAATTAAACCCGTAAGGGACTTTGCGGATTGATTATATATTTTCGTCCCCATTCCGCCGGAGTCCCACATTAAAATTAATTGCAACTGTAATGATTTATTTTCTGTGTAGACTCCGGCGGGGCAGTCGTCCAGAAACGCCTCCGCATAGTCTACTCACACCGAAAAAAACAATTATACCCGTGAGGGACTTTGCGGATTGATTATAGATCTTCGTCCCCATTCCGCCGGAGTCCCACGTTAAAATTAATTGTAATTGTGATGTTTATTTTCTGTGTAGACTCCGACGGGGCAGTCGTGTTTTGGGACTTTGCGGAATATTACATCTTCACCATCTTCTTCTCACCCAAAATATTTTCTCCATCACTTAATTGAATAATATATGTACCGGAAGATAAATTTTTAATGTCAAATGAAGCAGTTTGTGCAATACCGGAAACTGCTTTTATCTCTTTGCTTAAAATTATTTCGCCGGAAATATTAAGTAAATTAATAGTAATGGAAATGTTTTTTTGTGATGTTAAACCAATTGTAATTATTTCATTTGCGGGATTAGGATAAATAATAAAAGGTATTGTTTCTATTTCAGAAATTGTCTGCGCTACTTCGCCGGAAATATTAATATTATCTACATAAATTCCCTGACCGTAATGACCGATATTACGGAAAGCTATAGCAACTTTTTCTTCTCCTAAATATGCAGTGAGGTCTATAGTATCTGTTCTCCATTGATCAGCAGTCGGCACCCAAAGATCGGCAGTATAGTCTGGTGCGGTAGCGAGATCATTTCCTGATTTTACCCAAAGAGTTGTCCATGTATCACCACAATTTGTTGTGATGAGTACCGCAAGAGAATCGGGATATCCATCACTCCATTTAGCGTATGCATAATCAAAGGTTAATTGTGCAGATAAAGCTAAAGAAAAATCATATTGCGGAGTTACCATGTCGTCTTTTGCTCCTGCAGTTTCATTGTAATAATTATCAAATAACATCGATTTTGTACTCAGATCATATCCACCTGCAGCACTGGTTTGATACCAGAAAATGCCATCTTCATTTGCATCATTTTCTGTCCATTGATAAGGAGGAAAAGCAGTTTGAAAACCTTCTTCCAACGGAATATCATTGATTGCCGAAACAGTAATAAATGAAGTTTTAATTTCTGCATCAGAACCATTGATATTACTTGCAGTTAATGTTACATTATATGTGCCTGGTGTATTATAAAATATTACGGGATTTTCATTTGTGGAGGTTGCAGGAGTTCCGCCTTCAAATTCCCATAAGATACTTTCGGTATTATCTGTGGATGCATCGGTAAATTGTACACTGGTTCCCGGACAAACCACATTAATATCAGAAATAAATTCCGCTGCGGGAATTGGAAAAGGTTGATATAAAGGAGATTCCCAAACACCTTTGCCATAATATCCAACACGTAAAACAGAATTCGGACTACCATCGTTATACATCATCAGGTCCTGAATATTTGCAACGGTTGGTAATCCCGTGGAATAATTATCCCAATGATCCATTGTGGTATTACGATAAAATACACCAATTGCACTGGCTACATAAATAGATTCATCTGGGCTGTAATCATCTAAATAAATCCCAACAATATTTCCTCCGGGAAGATCGTAAGTAATGTTTGTCCAACTTTCTGCTCCGTCATCTGTTCTGTAAACATATCCGTAACTAAATAAATAAGCAATATCAGGATCAAATTTTGAAACTGCGAGCCCCGCTCTGAAACCCGTTCCTGCCGGAGCAGTTGTTGTAACCCAGGTGGGAACTGCATCCATCGCATTACTTGTTCGCATTATTTTATTATCTGCTCTAACTACATAAACAATATTTGCATCAACAGGTGAAACTGCAATTCCTTTTATTTCTTTATTCATTGCAGTTAATGGTGTCCAATCGGGTGAAGCAGATTCTAAATTATCGCTGCGCCAAACTTCATATTGTGTAACAAATCCTGTTTGCGGTGCTGCAGGTGTAAATGCCATACGCACAGAAGCTGCATCCGGATCAGCAATTGGTGAATTCCAATTTTGATCACCACCGGTAACTATTCTTCTTGTTCCGTGATAATAATAAACGCGGTTATATGTTAAATAATCGAACCACATTCGTGCGCCCCAATCACCACCACGATTACAATACCAGGTCGGGTCTCCATAATATAATTCACCGTTATCTTGTGTTCCGATACTTACAATTGTATGATCTAATTTACTTTGAGCTGCATGATAAATTTCCGTGGCACTTAAACCGTTTGCATATTCTGTCCAGTTATCGCCTTCATCAAAACTTAAAAATATTCCACCATCATTTGCATTTAATATCATACTGTGATCATTCGGATTATGAACTAAATGATGCATATCTGTATGACAATCGGCCCACCAATCGGTATATTGGGTCCATGTTAAACCACCATCAATACTTTTCCATATAACGTGACATGCAGTATATAATTTATTTGCATCATCTGGATCAACCACCATATCAAAATTATAATTTCCCTGGCCTCCTTCCAATGCACTGTACCCATTTAAATTCGGATAATCTGTTTTTACGATATCAAAATTTAATCCTGCATCTGTGGATTTAAAAATAGATGTCTGACCTGCAATAGTTGCAACATAAACCACATTTGGATCTGCTGCACTCACGCCTAATCGCGTTCCATATGCCAATCCACCGGGAATAATTAATTCAGAGGATAGATCTGTCCAGCTATCTCCCCAATTATCAGAACGAAAGTATTTTCCGTCGTAATCCACCGCATAAATAATTCCGTTGTTATCAGGATTAAATATCATATCGGTAAATGAACCGTTGCTTTTTTTCTCCGTCCATAATAAACCACCATCAATTGTTTTAAAAATGCCATCACTGGTTGCTGCAATTAATGTATTGTTATCGTCCGGTTTCATTAATAATTCCAAAGCCATTCGCGTTCCAATTCCAACATTAGAGGGAGCCCAGGTATCTCCACCATCTATACTTTTATATACTCCATATGAATCATAATAATAATTTGGATCGCCTGTTCCTAAATAAATAATATTATTATCGGTAAAGTCGATACATACTGAAGCACAATTTAATGGAGGTAAGGCATCAGTTCCTGTAACGGTCCAGTTTACTCCAAGATCATTACTTACATATAATCCACCCGAAGCAGTAGTTGCCCAAATAGTATTATCATCAATGGGATCCCATTTAATTTGTGTGGTTCTTCCAATTCCATGAATTTGTCCCGAAATATTTGTCGGAAATGCAATTGGTCCCGTCTGATGCCAGTCGCCGGTTACCTGTGTTATAGCAATTAAACAAATGCTATTGATAAGTAGTAGTGTAAAATATTTTTTTAACATACGTGAAAATTAATTATTCATTCTGGCCCCCAACCCAATAGGGGAGTTTGCTTTTTCATAAATTGAAACTCTAATCCTGAGCAAAAATCTCAAATGTTACAAACTGCCTACTGCCACTGCCCACTCATCTCCTCATTCTTTTTTTTCTTCATTTTTTTTTATCCCCTTTAATCCGCCCAATCCGCGTCATCGCGTTCCCCTTTTGTTTCATTCTTTCATTCCTTCATTATTTCATTTTCTACTCCCATCCCTTAGACCTGCAAAGTTTCCTAAACCTGTAAGGTCGAAGGCGTTCATTTTTCATTCCTTCATTCCTTCATTTTTTCAGACTTATCCCAAATTAAGATTTGCTCCTTCGGCCCTGCAATACTTCCATCTTCCTTCACCCAGGGCTCCACCATTATTTGCCAGCGTTTAAATCTTTTGTATTCAAAAGCGTATAACTGACTTTCCTTTTCTCTTTTTTCTTTTTTAGTTGTGATAAGTGCATCAATAAAACCTTCTTTTTTATCAAATTCTTCTCCTTGTCCCAGAACATCATCCTCTTGTTTTGGCAAAGGACGAACGCTCCAATATTGATTGAATGCCTCTACAGCTTCAAAATAATTGGTGGTGGTATCGTTGATCATGGGTATCCAGACAGGATCTTTTTGCAATTTTTTATCGGAAAGACTTTGGGCATGAGTTCCGACAAATAAAAATGCCAATATTAGTGTAAGAGTAACCTTCATTTAAGTGGATTTATATTACAAAAGTAGGAATTTTAGAGTGTGGAGTTGCAAAATCAGACAGAATAACATTCTCTCCATCGAAAAGGATATTCAGCCCGAAAATTCTCCCGTTCATCGAAAATACCTTCTAAACCGGAAACTGCTGATACAATTTTGCCTTCGAAAGTTTACTCCCAAGGAATCAAAAATGGCGCAAATGTTAAATTAATAAAAAAACTATGGAAACTTTCGAACAATTCTTGGTTTCCTGAGTTTCTTGTATTTACCTTTGCACTAAAATTGAAAAGGAGACCAAAAACGAGAGTTTAGGTCCATAACTAATGGAAAATCAAATGAATAACGAAGAAGAATTTGGCCTGAATAAGGATTCTGAGCAGAATGGTGATGTTAATAAGGAACAACAGGATAAGTCCTCCTTCGCTAAAGCTACGGAGGATAAGGATAAAATATTATCGCGATGTGAGCGTCTCTTCATGCGGTACGGCATAAAAAGCGTGACCATGGATGATGTTTCACGCGAGTTGGGCATCAGTAAGAAAACCCTTTACCAGTTCTTTGAGAACAAAGATGACCTGGTCCAACAGATAACAGTGCATCATTTTGCCTGTCAGAATAAAGCTGTGGAAGAGATCTTACATGATGCTAAAACTGCTATTGATGAAATGATCGGTATAGCAAACTGGATGAATGCAATGAGTAAAAATATGAATCCAAGTTTGATGTTCGACCTCAGAAAATATCACCCCGAAAGTTGGAATGTTTTTAAAAATCACCGGATTACGGAAGTATATAATAGTATAAAAAATAATCTGGAACGAGGAATTCGCGAAGAAATTTATCGAGAAGATCTTAATGTTGAAATTATTACACGAATATATATTGCGCGCGTTGAAATGTTTATCGATAACGAAATTTTTCCTTACGATAAATTCCCTCCTGAAAAAACATTTAATGTATTTATCGATTACCACATACGTGGAATAGCAACACCCAAAGGAATTAAATTACTCGAAAAAATAAAATCACAAAAACATGGCATATAAACTCAAATTGTTTTTAATGGCACTGATCGGTCCTGTTATGTTGTTTGCACAAACGCAACAATATTCGTTACAACAGGCAATTGATTATGGCATTGAAAATAACACCCAATCAAAATCTGCCGCTCTCGACGTAGCAAATGCGCAGATAACAGTTAAGAACCGCCTATCGGCAGGCTTGCCTCAAGTTGACGCAAGTATTGACTATCAGAATTTTTTTAAATTACCTACCTCATTGCTCCCAGCCGAATTTTTTGGTGGAGAAGTTGGTGAATTTATTCCAGTACAATTCGGAACCGAACAAAACCTTACTGCAGGTATTTCGGCTTCACAATTATTATTCAATGGTGCGTGGATCGTCGCATTAAATGCATCAAAAGAATATGTGGATCTTGTGAATGCTCAACAAAAACTTACGGAACAAGATATCCGGAAAAATGTGGAAAGTGCATATTATTCTGTATTAATTTCAAAGGAATTCGAATCATTACTCCAAAAAAATATCGACAATCTCGATAAAGTATTTTTTGAAGTAAAGGAAATGCTCAAAGCAGGGTTTATTGAGCAAATTGATGTGGATCGTTTAACCATGAGTACGCTTACTTTAAATGGTCAGCTTGCAAATGCCAAACGACAAACAATACTTGCTGAAACATTTCTTAAATATACCATGGGGCTCGATATTAATACGCCCATAATATTAACCGACAATGTTGACATGTTTACTAATAATGCATCTCTGGAAAACAACGATCAAAATTATTTGACCCGACCTGAATTTTCAATACTGAATCAAACCATGATCCTAAATGAATTAAATGTCAAATTAAATAAATCTATGTATTTGCCAACGCTGGCTTTATATGCATCGTATTCACAAAATGCCCAACGCAATAGTTTCAATTTTTTCGATTCTGATGAGTTGTGGTTTGAAACAGGTTTGGTTGGTGTTAAAATGCAGATCCCGATCTTTTCAGGTTTCGAAAGAAGAACAAGTGTTCAATCAGCACAGATCGAATATGAAAAGGCGCAGCTTAATTTACACAGTGCAACACAAGGTATTTTATTGGAAATAGAAAAGGCAAAAACAGATTATTACAATGCGGAAAGTGATTTTGACATCCAAAAACAAAATCAGGAACTGGCCCAAAAAATATACGATACAGCGTTGATTAAATACAGAGAAGGAGTAGGTTCCAGCCTGGAATTAAACAATGCAGAAAGCACCTTATACATGGCACAAGGATCATATATTTCTGCTTTATACAATTTATTAAATACTAAAACTGCTTTAAATAAATCATTAGGTTACAATTAATTAAATTCAACATATTATGAGAAAGACCTTATTATACCTGACCCTTATTATTTTTCTTGCATCATGTGGTGCAAAAGAAACCAGTGACAAACAAGCTGAACTTGATAAACTCAAAGAAGAGCATGCAGATATCACTGATAAGATAAAAAAATTAGAAAAAGAAATTGCTGATGCAGATACTACTGCAAAGGATCCTAAGGGTGAATTGGTAGTGGTATCAGAATTAACTACTCAACCCTTTGTGCATTATATTGAAGTACAAGGAAAAATTGATGCAGAAGAAAATGTTACGGTTACTCCACAAATGCCCGGTGTAATTAATGCAATTTATGTAACTGTAGGCCAAAAAGTTTCTAAAGATCAAGTACTTGCAACAACCAACAATGATGCAATGGAAAAAAATGTTGAGACATTGGAATCACAACTCTCGTTTGCAAAAGATGTTTACAATAAACAAAAAGCATTGTGGGATCAAAAAATAGGAAGTGAAATTCAATTTCTCTCCGCAAAAAATAATGTGGAAACATTGGAAAAAAGTATAGCTGCTGCGAAAGAACAATTAACGATGAGCAAAATGACCTCACCTATCAATGGAATTGTAGATGCAGTTGATATTAAAATTGGTCAGATAGGTTCACCCGGATTTCAAGGAATTCGTGTTGTGAATATGAATACTCTTAAAGCTAAGGGTGAAGTTTCTGAATCACATTCCGCAATTGTTTCTGCAGGTGATAATGCTAAGATCATGATCACGGATCAAAACAAGGAACTGGATGCTAAAGTAACATTTGCATCAAAGGTTATTAATTCTCAAAGCAGAACATTTACAGTGGAAGCAAAATTGCCGAGTGATCCTCTGCTAAAACCAAATATGATCGCAGTGATGAGAATTGCTGATTATGAAGCTGAAAATGCAATTGTGATCGACCTTAATATGATACAAAAGTCAAGTGATGCCAATTATGTATACGTTGCAGGAGAGGAAAACGGAAAAAAAGTTGCTGTTCGCAAAACAGTAACAGTTGGAAAGATCTACGGTGGAATGGCAGAGATCACATCGGGACTCGCAAAAGGCGATAAGGTTATAACATCAGGATATCAGAATGTTATTGCAGGTCAGGAAATTCAATATTAAAAAGCAATCATGTTAGCAACCCAATTAAATAAAATGGAAACGATCAAAAATAAGGTTATTGATCACTACTGTTTTAATTAATAAAAAATATTTATAAATGAAAAACGTATTTAAAGAATTTAAACCATCCAGCTGGGCAATAAATAACCGCACCACGGTTTTTATTATTACCATAATGCTGACAATAATGGGTATATCCACCTATAATGGATTGCCAAAGGAGTTATATCCGGATATTACAATGCCTACTATATATGTGGCAACTATTTATCCCGGTTCCTCGCCAAGTGATATGGAAAATCTCATCACCAAACAATTGGAAAAAGAGATCGGAGCAATAAGTGGTGTAAATAAAATTATTAGTAGTTCGGTTCAGGATTTCTCCAGTATACAGGTAGAATTTATTTCAGGAACCGATATTGATGAAGCAAATCAAAAAGTAAAAGATGCAGTGGATAAAGCAAAACCAACTTTGCCAAGCGATCTTGATCCAACCTTCGGACCGAATGTAGCAAAGGTGGAATTTTCTGATATGCCTATCATGCAGGTAAATGTGAGTGGTGACTATGACCTTACGGGTATTAAAAAATATGCAGAATTAATTCAGGATGAAATAGAAAAACTTCCGGAAATATCGAAGGTAGATATTATCGGTGCTCCCGAACGCGAAATACAGATCAATGTAGATATGTATAAAATGCAGGCCGCACAAGTCACCATGTATGATATTTATGCCGCAATAAGCAATGAAAACAGAATTGTTTCCGGCGGAACTATTAAGGTGGAAGATATGCGCAGAAGCATTACCGTTAGTGGTGAGTTTGACAATGTGGAACAAATTAAAAATCTTACCATTAATAATATGAATAATTATGCAATTTATTTAAAAGATATTGCAGTTATTCAGGATGATTTTAAGGAACAGGAAAGTTTCGCAAGACTTGATGGAAAAAAAGTAATTACCCTCAATGTAATAAAAAAGAGCGGCCAGAATTTAATTGAAGCTTCTGATAATATTCATGCTTTGCTGGATGAAATGTCGGAAAAAGAAATTCCTTCCGACCTTAACATTACTGTAACAGGTGATACTTCCTCAACCACAAGAACACAGGTAGCAGATCTTATTAATACCATCATCATCGGATTTATATTGGTAACAATTGTACTTATGTTTTTTATGGGTGCAACAGATGCGATGTTTGTTGGTCTTTCAGTTCCATTATCCATGTTCATCGCATTTATTGTATTGAATATTTTGGGAATGACCATGAATGTAATTGTATTATTTGCCTTCCTGCTCGGTCTGGGAATTGTTGTTGATGATGCGATTGTCGTCATCGAAAATACGCATCGGATATTCGGCAATGGAAAAATGCCGATAAAGGATGCGGCGAAACGTGCGGCCGGCGAGGTGTTTATGCCGGTTCTGGCAGGAACACTCACCACACTCGCTCCGTTTTTTCCGCTTTTATTCTGGCCGGGAATGATAGGTTCATTTATGCACGGACTTCCCGTAACATTAATTGTTACTCTTACCGCTTCCTTATTGGTTGCCTATTTAATAAATCCAGTTTTTGCCGCAACATTTATGAAGCCGCATAATGAGGACGAAAAACCGAATCGCAGAAACGCAATTATCAGAACCATCATATTTGCGGTTATAGGTTTAATAATAACCTTTAGTGGAAATCCTGTTTTGGGAAATGTTATTTTAACGATGATCGCCCTTGTTTGGTTTTATAATCTTGTATTGATAAAAGCAGTTAAATGGTTTCAGAGAAAAGGGTGGCCTTCGTTTCAAAACAGATACGCCAATTTTTTGAAATGGACCTTAAATAATCCGGGCAAATTATTTTTATCTATTATTGGCACATTAGTTATTGCCATCATGTTATTAATGGCGAGAAAACCGGGTGTAGAACAATTCCCTGTGGGAGATCCAAATTTCATATTTGCATATGTTGTAATGCCAACGGGAACCGATCAGCAAAAGACAGATTCTGTAACACAAATAGTGGAAAGTAAAATTCAGGGTGTATTGGGAGAAAATAATCCGCTTGTAAAATCAGTAATATCAAATGTAACTATTGGTGCAAGTGAAGATCCATTCGACCAAAGTGCTTATACAAATAAAGGAAAAGTATCTGTAGCTTTTATCGAACCTGCAATTCGAAGAAATCAAAAAACAGAACCTTATTTTGAAAAGTTCAGAGCAGTTTTAAAGGATATTCCAGGTGCAGATATTACAGTGGGTGGTGAACAAAGCGGACCTCCTGCCGGTAAACCAATTAATATTGAAATAACAGGAGATAATTTTGATGACCTTATTGCTACAAGTAATAATATTAAAAGATATCTCGATGGATTAAATATTGCAGGTATAGAAGAATTAAAAACTGACCTTCAGGCAAATAAACCGGAAATAACCATTGACCTCGATCGTGAACGTATGAACAGAGAAGGTGTGTCAACATTTACGGTTGGTGGCGAAATAAGAAATGCTGTGTATGGATGGGAAGTTTCTAAATTTAAAGATGGAAATGATGATTTTCCAATTGTTGTACGATACGATGAAGCACAAAGAAAAAATATCGACCAATTAAAAGATCTGAAAATAACCTATCGCGATATGATGACTGGACAGGTTCGTCAGATCCCTCTAAGTGCTTTTGCAACTATTGATTATAATACAACCTATTCAGGAATAAAAAGAATAGATCAAAAACGTGTTGTAACACTTGCGTCTAATTTATTATCAGGATATGAGAGTCAGCAACCTGTAATTATGAATCAGGTGAAAGAGGCTTTAGCAGATTTTGAGACACCGGAAGGCGTAACTATTGGTTATACAGGCGCTAGTCAGGATATGGAAGATACGATTAATTTTATGGGTGTGGCGTGGATAATCTCTCTATTTTTGATCATCATAATATTAGTTGCGCAATTTAATTCCATCTCAAAACCAATGATCATTTTTGTGGAGGTGTTCTTCAGTATTATCGGAGTGCTTTTAGGCTACGGAATATTTGATATGAACTTCTCTGCGGTAATGACGGGTGTAGGTGTAGTTGCCTTGCTCGGAATTGTTGTGCGAAACGGAATTTTATTGGTGGAATTTACGGATACTTTAGTTGATCAAGGAATGCCAATTCGTGAGGCAGTGGTTGAAGCAGCAAGAGTGCGTATGACTCCGGTAGTGTTAACCGCAACTGCAACAATTCTCGGAATGATACCTCTTGCAGTCGGATTTAATATTGATTTCATCGGACTGTTCACTGAATTTAAACCAGATATCTGGTTAGGTGGTGAAAATGTTGTGTTCTGGGGACCACTAGCATGGACAATTGTATTTGGTTTAGGGTATGCAACTTTTATTACTTTACTTGTAGTTCCTGTTATGTATTTATTAAACGACAGATTCCGCAATTGGGTTTTCAGATCATTTGGAATTAAGAAAAAAGAAGTGTCGGTACAACAGGAAGCAGTAATTATTCCGGGTTTATTGGACAGAGAATAATATTCATTAGAAATAAATAGTAGCACCTTCATTTTTTGGAGGTGTTTTTTTTATATTAGATATTATTAGAAGGCATTATAGGTCAGTACATGGTGTCCGCCGCGGCGGATTGGCGC
>JAYSYX010000093.1:0-13372 GCA_043727235.1 Bacteroidota bacterium | reverse complement strand
ATAAACAAAACTATTCATAGTTAAAAATTAAGGAATGAAAGAATTAAGGAATGAAAGAATTGTGCTCCGGGTTGAAACTAATTCTTTCATTTTTGTTTTTCTTCGAATTGTAACTTTAATAAATTATTAAATAAACCATTTTCCATTTTTGATAATTGTTCAAAGGAACCGGATTCCATAATTTTTCCTTTGTTGAGCACAAATATAGTATCTACATTTCTGATGGTAGATAATCTGTGTGCAATAATTATGGTTGTGCGGTTTTTCATGAGGTCTTCCAGGGCATCCTGCACCAATTTTTCACTTTCTGCATCCAAAGAACTTGTTGCCTCATCGAGGATCAATATTGCTGGATCTTTTAAAATAGCCCTTGCAATGGCAATTCGTTGGCGCTGACCTCCTGATAATTTAACACCGCGTTCACCTACAATGGTATTTAGTTTTTCGGGAAATTGGGAAATAAACTGCCAGGCATTTGCTTTTTTTGCTGCTTCTATCAGGTCCTCATTGCTGGCACCGGGTTTTCCATAAGCGATATTTTCGGCAATGGTGCCACCGAATAATAAAACCTCTTGTGGAACCACTGCCATGTTATATCGAAGTTGTCGTATAGAATAAGAGGTACTTTCTTTTCCATCAAATAAAATCTTCCCCTTTTCCAAAGGATATATCTGCATGATCAATTGCGCAATGGTAGATTTTCCTGCACCACTATATCCTGCAAGCGCAATTTTATCACCGCGGTTTATGGTAAGTGATATTCCATCCAACACATTTATATCTTGCCTTGTGGGATAGGAAAAAACAATATCCTTTAATTCTATCTTACCATCTAATTTTATTTTTTGATCAGGTTCGCTTAAAAGATCCAATTCACTTTTTTCATTTAAAATTTCAAATATCCTTTCAGATGCACCAACTGTTTTTTGGAGTCGACCATATAGATCACCCAAACCACCTACCGCACCTCCGATGAATCCGGTATATAAAACAAAAGAAAAAAGATCACCTTCAAATATTTCACCTGCCTTTAATAAGGTTGTGCCATACCAGATAACAGCTACAAATCCTCCAAATAAACCCAGAATTAAAAATGTAGAGAACCCACCGCGGTTAACAGCGCCTTTAATTCCGGTTTCCACCACTTTTTCCATAAAAGTTTTATAGCGTTTGGATTCATAATTTTCGTTTGTGAATGTTTTAACAGTATTAATATTTTGTAGTGTTTCTTCCACAACCACATTCGAATTTGCCAATGCATCCTGTCGCTGTTTAGAAATTTTGCGAATGAATTTTCCGTAAAAAACTGCAATCAGAACAAGTACCGGGAAAGTACACATCATCATCAATGTTAATTGCGGGGAGATATAAAAAATAAAAGCAACACCAAAAATTATTGTTACCATTTGTCGCACAAATTCGGGCAAGGTTGCGCCTAACATATCCTGTAATTGATCTACATCGTTGGTTGATCTACTGGTTAATTCACCCACTCTTCTTGTTTCATAAAAAGGGATTGGAAGTGTAAGCATTTTATCAAAAAAGTTGGTTCTCACATCTGCCATTGCCTTTTCAGAAACGGTTGCAAAAAGATACACCCTGAAAAACGATAATATTGATTGCACTAACAAGGCTGCAATTAAAATGAGTGCAATGGTGTTCGTGTTATTCATCCATTCTATCGTATTATTTCCTTTAGCCGAATCAATGAGTTTACCCATGAACCAGGGAAGAGTCATGGTTGTGAAACTGGACAATAATAAAAAAACGATACCTATTAAAAAAGCTCCTTTGTATGGTCGGATATAACTAAATATCTTCCCTGCAACTTTTATACTTTGGCGTGAAATTTTTTTCTTATCTCGATCATCTATTGGGCTGTACTTTCTTTTTGGTTCTGACATGAAGGGGCAAAATTATTGTAAATACCTTTAACGACGGGTGAGGCTTTGTTTAATTGTGGAGCCTTGGTTATGGTTGGGGTGATTGCTTCGGCGAGGCGCCTCGCAATGACCTGCTAACCCAAAGGGTTAGCAGGTCATTGCGAGACAGCGAAGCTGTCGGAGCATTTCCCCCAACCGAACTAAAAGTCCCAACCTAAACACACTACTACAAAATAAATCCTCCAAATAGGTCACTCCTTGCCTGTAACAAATCAACATACAGATCATCCCATTTCCTATTCATCGAATTGATCATACTAATTTTTTGTTTTCTATTTCCAGCTTTGATCCTTTTTTCTTCGGCAATGGCTTCTCCGATCGTTTCTAACGGTTGGTAATAGACTAATTTATCGATATTATATCTTGCAGTAAAGCTTTTTGGATATTCCTTATTTATATGCGAAGAGATTCGTTGTAATAAATCAGATGTTACTCCAACGTATAATACAGTATTGTTCTGATTGGTTATAATATATACCCATCCACACTTTTTCATTCTTAAGGGATTTAAGAATTATAAATATAGAAATATAATTGTTAATGGAAAGATTTATTGGCTAAATATTATTATATGAAAGGTTAAGCAGCTTCGCATGGGACTTTGAGTTTGCAGGGTGGGATTGCTTCGGCCTTTTAGGGAAGCAATTTTGATGGGTAAGTAGCTTTGCATGGGACTTTGAGTTTGCAGGGTGGGATTGCTTCGGCCGTTGGCCTCGCAATGACGGCCTTAGGTGCATGAAAAAACCCCGCGGAGCGGGGTTTCAAATATCAAATAAATAAAAATATTATTTCACCTGATTAACAATCGCATCAAATGCTTCCGGATTATTAGCTGCAAGATCGGCTAATACTTTGCGGTTGATGTCAATATTGTTAAGTTTTAACTTGTGCATGAAGGTGCTGTATGTCATTCCATGCGGACGAACTGCTGCATTGATACGCACGATCCAGATCTGACGATACATTGGTTTTTTGTCTTTTCTACCAACATATGCATACTGTAACGCTTTATCTACTGCATTTTTTGCTACTGTTAAAACATTCTTGCGACGGCCCCAATAGCCTTTCGCCATTTTTAAAACTTTCTTTCTGCGTGCCCTCGAGGCAACTTTAGGTACTGACCTTGGCATAATTTATAATTTATCCTATTGACAATAATCTTTTAATGTTTAATGAATCAGCATCACTAACGAGACCTGATTGACCCAACTTGTTTTTGCGTTTATTGCTCTTTTTAGTGAGAATATGTCGCTTATACGCTTTGTTGCGTTTTACTTTTCCGCTACCAGTTACCTTGAAACGCTTTTTAGCGCTACTGTTGGTCTTCATCTTCGGCATAATGACTCAATTTTTATTTATTCCCGAAACTTCGGGAGCGCAAAGATAGGGTATTGGTTGTAAAGTTCAAAGGAGAGGGGAAAGATATTTTGGGGAGTGGTGAATAGTGAGTGTTGAGGTCGTAAGCCGGAAAATTGTCCTTCGGTTTACAGATGGGTCAAGTCGCAGTCACAGTCGCAGTGGACAGGTAGCAACATTGAAGGTTTTTCCTCCGAACTATACCCTATCAACTACCTCAACCTTCAACCAACCTAAGGCATAGTCAGATCATGAAATAGGGATAGCTTTTCCTCCATATCGAACTCAGAACCCAGAACCTGCCTGACGCTGATGCAGTCGGCAGGCAGGCTCAGAACTCAAACCGGTTTCTTCCCCTGAACTGCTTTTGGCATGAGGGTGATAAACATCCTTTTACCTTCCATTTTTGGTAATTGATCAGGAACACCTACTTCTTCGAGGCGTTGGGCAAATTTGAGTAATAGAACTTCTCCCTGGCCTTTAAATGCGATTGCGCGACCTTTGAACATTACATAGGCGCGTACTTTATTGCCCTCTAAAAGAAAATTTTCGGCGTGTTTTGATTTGAATTCAAAATCGTGATCATCGGTATGAGGAGTGAAGCGGATCTCTTTCATTTCCTGCTTCTTGGTCTTGGCCTTGAGCTCCTTTTCCTTCTTCTTTTTTTCGTAAACAAATTTTTGGAAATCTACTATACGGCAAACAGGTGGATCTGCATTTGGGGAAATTTCCACCAATTCCATTTCCAGATCTTCTGCCATTTTTATGGCTTCCTGGACTGTAAATATGCCTGATTCAATATTTTCGCCCACCACCCTCACTTTGGGGTGGCGAATATCTCTTCCGATCTTGTATTGACTGCGTTCGTCGTTTCTCCTGAAATAGGGGTTGTAAGGTCTTCTTTGGTTTTGCAAATGGTTAAATTTTTATTGAAAAATTGTTTTTACTTCTTCGTTTATCATTTTGGTGAAATCTTCAATGGTCATACTGCCTATGTCGCCTTCACCGTGTTTCCGCAGAGAAACAGTTCTGTTATTCATTTCGTTCTCTCCCACAATAAGCATGCAAGGAATTTTTTTCATCTCTGCATCTCTTATTTTTCTTCCGATCTTTTCACTTCTGGTATCGAAGGTGGTGCGAATTTCGTGATTTTTTAAAACATTTATGAGTCCTTCGCAATATTCGTTGAATTTATCGCTGATCGGAAGCACTGAAACTTGTATCGGAGCTAACCATACAGGGAAGTTTCCGGCGTAATGTTCCAACAAAAACCCGATAAATCTTTCATGTGTACTTAAAGGCGCACGATGTATAACCAAAGGCATTTTAGCTGTATTGTCCTTATCTGTATAAGTCAAACCAAAACGTAAAGGCTGACCAAAATCCACTTGATTGGTAGCCAACGTAAATTCTCTACCGATAGCGGAATATATCTGAATATCTATTTTAGGCCCATAAAAAGCTGCTTCGTCGGCTATTTCCACAAAAGGAATTTCTGCGGAGATCATCACTTTGCGCACCATATCTTCTGTTTTTTTCCACAACTCTGGATTATCGAGGTATTTCTGCCCCAGTTTCGCGGGATCATGAGTGGAAAATCGCATCACATATTTTTCGATACCGAATATCTTAAAATAATTAAGGTACATATCGTTCACTGCCTTGAATTCTTTTTCAAATTGTTCCTCAGTACAATAAATATGAGCATCATTCATATTCATTCCGCGAACGCGCATCAAACCAAATAAAGCACCGCTTTCTTCGTAGCGATAACACATTCCGTACTCTGCAAAACGCAAGGGCAGGTCGCGGTAACTTCTTGGCAAGGCAGAAAATATTTTGTGGTGATGCGGACAATTCATCGCCTTTAAATAATATTTCACTCCTTCCATTTCCATGGGAGGATACATACTATCTGCATAATAAGGTAAGTGACCACTTGTTAAATAAAGATCTTCTTTTGCAATATGCGGGGTTTTAACTCTTAAATATCCTGCCTGATCTTCTTTTCTTTTTGCAAGTTTCTCTAATTGTTCGATAATGGCAGCTCCGTTTGGCATCCAAAGGATGAGTCCCTGACCAACTGCATCATCTGTCGTATAAATTTCTAGTTCTTTTCCAAGCTTGCGATGATCGCGTTTTTTCGCTTCTTCCAACATTAATAAATGCGCATCAAGCTCACTTTGTTTAGGAAAAGTGATTCCGTAAATACGGGTGAGCATTTTATTTTTTTCATTTCCTCTCCAATACGCACCGGCTATATTTAAAAGTTTTACCGCTTTAATAATTCCTGTATCAGGAATGTGAGGACCTTTGCACAGATCAACAAAATTACCCTGCTCGTAAAAAGTGATGGAACCATCCTGAAGGTCGTTTATAAGTTCCAGCTTATAATCATCACCTTTTTCTGTAAAAAATTTAATTGCATCAGCTTTGGAAACTTCCTTTCTTCCAAAAACAGAATTTTTCTTTGCAAGTTCCCGCATTTTATTTTCAATAAGGGGAAGATCTTCTTGGGTTAAAACTTTTCCACCAAGATCAATATCGTAATAAAATCCACTGTCGATAGCCGGTCCAATGCCAAACTTCACACCCGGAAATAATTCTTCCAAAGCCTCTGCCATTAAATGTGCACTGGAATGCCAGAATGTGGTTTTTCCCTTTTCATCGTCCCAGGTCAATAACTTAATGGAGGCATCTGTATTGAGTGCCCTTGTAAGATCCCAAACCTCTCCATTTACTTCTGCACTAATAATTTTTCTAGCCAATCCTTCACTTATTGATTTGGCAATTTCAATGGAAGTTACTCCCTCATTAAATTCTCTGCTGTTTCCATCCGGAAATGTGATCTTTATCATCTGCTATTTTTCATTTAATTGTAATAAACGTTCTTCTGCTATTTTTAAATCGGGGTCTAAATTTAATGCTTGATTGTATAAAGATATAGCCTCATCTGTTCTTTTTAATTCCTCTGCACATAAACCTTTTCCATAATAACTCATGGCTTTCGCTGGTGCTTGTCGTATGGCAAGTTCATAATAACGGTATGACTTCTCGATGGAATCAATGCCAAAATAAATGGTAGCAAGATTATAAATTGCATCTGCATCCTGCGGATTTTTGAGGATCATATCCTGGTAGTAAGTAATTGCAGAGGAAATTTCACCCCTGTCCTGATAGAACTTTGCTATTGCATAATAAGCTTCAGAAGCTGTATCATTTAAAGCAATTGCATTGTTTAAATATTTAATTGCTATGGGGTCATTCTTATCTGCGTAGGCAGTTCCAAGTTGCATATATGCACTGTAATAATCAGGGTCAACTTCAATTGTTGTTTGGAAACTAGATAGCGCACTCGCTGTGTCACCGGTCTCTTTAAATATTATTCCTTTATAAAAATAGGCATCGGCATTCTGAATATCTATCTTCAAAACCGAATTAAATGCCTCAAGCGATTTTTTGTATTCCGGTTTAGGGAGAAATAAATAATCTAAACCCAGATTTGTGAGTATATCTATGTTTTGTGGATCTGTTTTCAGATAATCCTGTAAAATTCCTATTGCACCATCAGCATTATTGGCCTCGAATAAACAATCGCTCAAACCCAATGCATATGCAGCATTGGTGGAATCCATCTGATAGGCTTTCTGATAATCGAACAATGCATATTTAACATTTCCAAAGTCGAGGTACTCATTAGCCCGAAGAAAATACAAGTCGGCATTTTGTGGCGATTTTTTTAACTGATTGGAAAGATCAGCTATTTGTGGTGTTAGTTTTTCCATCATTTCCAACGAATCAACCGAACTCCCTTTACCTTTTGATAAACTAAAGATCTTATTTTCCGATAATATGAAAAAGCCACCAATCAGCAGTAAAACTACCACTCCGCCTATGATCCACCTCTTTGAAAGCATAACGCAAAGTTACATTTTTAAACAGATTAAAGCGATGTTGTTGCAGTAAAATCATGTGTTGTGTTTAATTTTGCCGCAGAAATTAAAAAAATGAAACAGTTCGGTTCGATAATCCTGGTGTTATTTTTAGGTATAAATCTGAATTCCGGGTGCAAACAAAACAATAATTCTGAGAATACGGATACTCCGATCATCATAACGGAAAAGAAAGATACACTCGTATATCCGCAGGAAAAACACATTAAAAATTTAAAGCAGCTCACCTTTGGTGGCGATAATGCAGAAGGATATTTCAGTTTTAACAGTGAGATGATCGTTTTTCAACGCAGGAATGCAAATGAAAATGTGCCATGTGATCAGATCTATTATGGAAAATTACCTACAGATGATTCCCGTTTTGAATACAGTTTGTTGAGCACCGGAAAAGGAAGAACCACCTGCAGTTATTTTTTACCGGGAAATGATAAAGTATTATACGCATCCACCCACATAAAAGTAGATACCTGTATGCCCGATCCGGATAAAAGCAAAGGATATTTATGGGGAGTACATTCCAGCTATGAAATATATATTTCTGATCTTAAAGGAAATATTGTTCAACAATTGACCGACAATAATTTTTATGATGCAGAGGCTGTTGTTTCACCGAATGGAGATAAGATTTTATTTACCAGCAGCAGAAGTGGTGATCTGGAATTATGGACAATGAACTTGGATGGAAAAGATCCCAAACAATTAACAAATGGCTTAGGTTATGACGGAGGAGCATTTTTTTCACCTGATGGGAGTAAAATTATTTTTCGAGCAAGCAGACCAAATACACCTGAAGCAAAAAAAGAATATAAGGATCTTTTAAAAGAGGGATTTGTTAAACCAACTGCTATGGAATTATTTATTTGTAATGCCGATGGAAGTGAATTAAAACAAATTACAGAACTTGGCGGCGCAAATTGGGCTCCGTTTTTTCATCCATCCGGAAATAAGATCATATTTTCGAGTAACCATGTTACAAAACGTGTTCCCTTTAATTTATTTATGATAAATTTAGATGGTTCCGGATTGGAGCAAATAACCTTTGATACCATATTTGATTCCTTCCCTATGTTCAGTTATGATGGGAAGAAATTAATATTTGCCAGTAACCGAAATACAGGAGGATCGAGAGATACCAATTTGTTTATTGCTGATTGGGTGGATTAATAATCCCCATTATTTTATGAAAACGATAATAAAAAATGCATTCGTTGTAAATGAAGGGAAAATTTCTTCAGCAGATATATTAATAAATGAAGGTCGTATTCAGAAAATTGATTCTAATATTCATCTCGAAGGAAATTATAATGAAATAAATGCAACGGGTTTATATTTATTACCGGGAATTATTGACGATCAGGTACACTTCAGAGAACCCGGACTTACACATAAAGGAGAAATATTTACAGAGAGCAGAGCAGCTGTAGCCGGGGGTGTTACCAGTTTTATGGATATGCCGAATGTAAATCCTCCCTCACTTACTCAGGAATTATTAGAACAACGATATTTATTAGCTGCCCAGAGGTCAATTGCGAATTATTCCTTTTATATGGGAGTGAGCAACGATAATGTGGAAGAGGTTTTAAAAACTGATCCAAAAACAATTTGTGGGATTAAAATATTTATGGGCTCTTCCACGGGAAATATGTTGGTGGATGATAAAAATACTTTGGAAAACCTGTTTAGGAATGCACCAACATTAATTGCAACACATTGTGAGGATGAGGCCACCATTTTACACAACCTGGAATTAGCAGAAGAAAAATTCGAGGATGATATTCCAGTTTATTATCATCCTATCATCAGAAATGAGGAAGCTTGTTTTCTTTCCTCCTCCTTTGCTTCAGAACTTGCAAAAAAGTGTAATACGCGTTTGCATATATTACATATTAGTACAGGTAAAGAAGTTCAAATATTTGATAATAAAATTCCACTCAAGGATAAAAGAATTACAGCTGAAGTTTGTGTTCATCATTTATTTTTTAATGCTGATGATTATGATGTTTTGGGAAGTAAAATAAAGTGGAATCCTGCAATAAAAGATAAAAGACATCAGCAACTTTTATTTGATGCACTTTTAAATGACTATTTTGATGTTATTGCAACGGATCATGCCCCACATACATGGGAAGAGAAGTCAAATGCCTATCGCAAATGTCCGGGGGGCGGACCATTAGTTCAACACAGTTTGCTAATGATGCTGGATTTTTATTTTAAAGGTAAAATATCACTCGAAAAGATCGTTGAAAAAATGAGCCATAATGTTGCAACCTGTTTCGATATAGTTGATCGGGGATTTATACGCGAAGGATATTTTGCAGATCTGGTTTTAGTGGATCTCAACGCTGAACAAAAAGTTTCCAAAGATAATTTATTATATAAATGCGGATGGAGCCCTTTAGAGGGAAGAACATTTAAAGGGCAAATTAATAGCACGTTTGTAAACGGGAATATCGTTTATAATGAGGGCAAGATAATTGAATCTGCAAGGGGGGAGAGGTTAGAGTTTAATAGTTGATGTATCCGCTTGAGCTTTAACCACGGAGTTGCCGCAGGAACTCTCCGAATCCACAGAGTTCCTTCGGTAACTCTGTGGAGAATTCTCTTACCCTGTTCCTTCTAGTAACACTGTGGAGATACAATAGGCTGAGAATTTCGCTGCAGAGTTACCGAAGGAACTCTGCAGCAGCGGGATCACTCGGTCTTGCTCGGTTCATCAATATCTTCATCCACATCCTTTTCCTTCTTCGCAAACCACTCTTTTATTTTTTCAATATGTTCACTGAGATCTTTTTGGCCAATATATTTTACAGATTGATCCATGGCATAAGCTAAAATGGATTTCATGAAATTCTTTTTACTATTCTTAAAAATAAGCCCACTTGCCGCTGCCGCCATTATTATTTTAATTGCCATATTTGCCAAATCACCCTTTTTTCCATCATTACCCTTTAGATTAATAAGATTTAATAACTTGTTACGGGATAACATGGTTACAATATTCAAAGCAGGTTTTATTTTTTCTTTTAGCGATTTGTAGTGCGTGGATAATAATTTTTCCTGTTCAGTAATTTGGCTTCTGAGAATTAATTTTTCCTTTTGTAAATCCTCAAGTGTGCGTATCTCCGGTTTATTATTTTGTCTCTGGCTCATCATTGTTGAATTGATTGATGAAATAATTTATCATTTTTTTGCGCAGAGAACCTTTGCCTATCCATAAAATAAGCAGTGCAATCAATAAATAAAATCCTGCTAATACTCCAAATCCCGCAGCTGTATTATGCAATACATTTCCAAGCATGTAGGAAAGTGCAAAAGATCCGAAAATAAAAAACAATACCATAAAAATGATCGCAGCACCGCTGGTAATTAAATTCGCAAGTGCAATGGATATTTTTTCGGTGATATTGAGTTGAATTAACTGGATACGTAAATTAATATACTCTTTTACATCGTCCACCATTTCGTTAATATTGTCTTCCTGTTCGTTGGTGTTTTCGAAATTGCTCATATAGTCAAATTGAAAGTGGTATTTTGGTGATCTAAATAGTTTAAATTTCTTTTATTCTTCGTCTCCTTCCAGTAAGCTTATTTCTGTTCTGTTTGTCCTGAATATTTTTAGCAGGATAATAAATAAACTAAGAAGTAATGGACCATACAAAATTCCGAGTATTCCAAATAAAGGAATACCGATCACCACACCAACAATTGTAATTAATGGGTGGGTATCGGCTATTTTTTTTCCGATGGCCATACGGATGAAATTATCTATTGAGGTGACGATCAGATATCCATAAATAATAATTCCAATACCAGACACCATATTTCCATTTGATATTTCAATAATACCTGCGGGGATAAAAATGAGAGGAGCACCAAAAAGCGGTATCATTGAAAGAAAAACTCCTATTACACCCCAAAAAAGAGGATCAGAAATACCAAAAATCCATAATCCTAACCCTAAAAGCGATCCCTGAATGATCGCAATAAACCCTTGTCCTAAAATATTCGAATAGGTCATGTTTCTCAATTCAGACCCAATTGTGAGGGAATCGTTCCTCTTAAAGGGTAAATAATTCACCAACCCGCGCTCGAACTCTCTAAAGTATTTTACTGTAAAATAAAGTGTGAAATACATGACAATTATCTGTATAAAAGTGCTGGCAGCCCCGTTAATAATGGAAGTAACAAAATTTCCTGCCTGCGATTTCAACGATTCAATAGAGTCTGAGATCAAATCGGGGTCGTTGAGTTTTTCCGCGGCGAAAGTATTGATATTCTGCAATATAACTTCCGTTTGTTCCGGATTTTCTACATAGAACATCACCCTGTCGGTGACTAATTTAATAAGAAAGAAAATAGGAATGATCAGACAAACAAAGGAAAGTAGGAGGATAAGTGCAGTGGATAAGCTTTTATTCCACTTTCTTTTCTCCTGCAGATAAATATTAAGTGGCCTGAAAATTACATATATGATTATGGCGCCTAAAAATCCACTGGTGATCGTATTCAAACCTAAAGCTATACAAATTGCGAGCAGGATAAGAATAATCAGAATAAAATTATTCCTTTGTTTTAAGGCAGGAACGGACATTGGCATAGAGAAAATTTTTTGTTAAAAGTAAGGAATTATTCAAACTTTGAACCAAACTAATACTGTAATATTCCTATAGAAAATTTCGGCCCGGAATTACTTTTTCTTTTTGGTCTGTTGATCCTTACTGTTTTTCACGGCCTGCTGCTGACGCATCGCATCTTCCAATCGTTTTGCAAAACCTGATTTTTGTTTTTCCGGTTTGGCTTTATTTTCCTGAATGCGGCGATGAATCTCATCATCATTAATAAAGAATCTCCTGATGCTCCACTGTTGTGCAAAGGTTACCACATTACTCACAAAATAATAATAGGTTAATCCTGCAGGCGAACTGTTTAAGAAGAAAAAGAAAAATATAGGAGTGATGTATTGAATAGTTTTCATCGGACCTGTAAGCTGTGTTGTATTTTGCATATTCATGCGGATATACATTACAGAACTGATGGTCATTAAAATACAGAAAATACTGATATGGCTTCCAATAAATGGAATTTCAGTTCCCCATTGAATAATGTCGTCATAAGTAGAGAGATCGTCTGCCCATAAAAATGATTGTTGACGCAATTCTATGCTTCCAGGAAATAAACGGAACATCGCAATAAGAATTGGCATCGATAATAAAGTTGGAATACATCCACCCAAAGGATTAACTCCTGCCTTTCGAAATAATTTCAATTGTTCCTGACCTAATTTGGCCTGATCGTCTTTATATTTTTCTCTGATCTCGGCAACCTCCGGATTTAATACCCGCATTTTTGCCATAGATAAATAAGAGCGATAGGTAAGTGGAGTTAATGCAAGTTTTAAAATGAGTGTTAATATTAAAATGATCAATCCGTAATTGCCAATAAAACTGCTCAGCCAATTAAATAATGGTATGATAGCAAAAGTATTTATCCATCCGATAAAGCCGGAACCCGTGGGAATAATAGTTTCCAAACCAATATCCATTGCATTTAAATTCTGGTAATCGTTGGGTGCAAGATACCATTGCATTGGAAAATCGAAGCTGCTTTTGTTATTAAAAGTGATATATAATTCGGTGTTGCAGCGTTTAACATAATCGGTTGAATCCTCATCCATGTAAACATCTATCTTCCCCTTATTTTCAAATTGATTTTTTGCAATAAGTGTGCTGTTAAAAAATTGTTGCTGACAACTCACCCATTTAATTGGCGCTTCAAATTTTATTTCGCCATTGGTGTTTTTATAATCCACATCGCCATCGGCGGTGCTGAAATATAATTTGGAGTATTGACGTTCGTATTTAATATTTTTTTCCTGCTCCTGCATTTCATTCTTCCAGTTGAGAATGATAATCGGGTCACGACCGGGAATAATCTGTTGAAATTCGGTCAGTTTTAAATTGTAATCAACAAGATAATCAGTTTCTGTGAAGGCATAAATTTGTTGAAGTGCACTCCCATTACCAAGATCCGCAGTAAAGGTTATCGATTTTCCATCACTTGTTTTATTCGCAATAAAATATAATTCTTCGGTATTAATTACTTTATTGTCGGCATAATAAA
>JAYSYX010000092.1:0-4872 GCA_043727235.1 Bacteroidota bacterium | reverse complement strand
AAACTATATTATATATGAAAAAAATACTTTCTATAATACTGATTGCATTCACAATGAATGTTTTTGGTCAAGTATCCAGTTTTGGCGGAGAAATCGGTGGATATTACAGTTCCGGTGAATTTACCAATTCAGCAAATGAGGTTTCCATAACAATAGTGGGAACGGTTATGTTAAAAGGTGATATCTGGATAATTCGTGGAACAACAGGAAATACAAGTGAAGTTAAGGATTTTTATCCCGGGAATTTAACCAAACCTTTTATGGTAAATGGTTTGAGAGTTAGTGTTAATGCTACACTGGATCCGATACCTGAAGGAGTTAGAATGGCAGGAACTCCAATTACAATAGTTACTATACAAAAACTTTAATAAATAGGATTAGAGTTAATTTACATGATACACCACGACCTGGCAAATCTTAACGGACGCGCCAGGTTTTTTTTTGAAATGCAAAAGGCCACAAAGTCACAAAGACACGAAGGGGTCACGAAGTTAAATGTGTCTTGTTATTTTATTCAATGATTATTTTATTATTGAGAATATTTTGTTGGTGTTTTAAATTAACAAGGTAAATTCCGGGTGATGGGTTTTGGAGTTGGATTGTATCGTTTATTACTCCGGAGAGATCAGTACCATAAATCCCGACCGAATGAAGCTTCCGTTTTATCACCCGACATTGCTGAATATGAAATCCCTGCAACAATATAATTACCATCAGGAGTTTGGCGAATCACTTTCCCATAGTCTTCATTAAATCCCCCTATTGTGTTGTCCCGTATTATCTCAAGTGCCTGCGAAAAGGAGAAAGGAACTAGGAAAAAGGAGAATAAAAATAAATTGAAAATTTTCATAACACCTGTTTTATTGTTTAATAAATTTTTCAATTAATTGTTTTTCATCGATTATCATTTTCACGAAATATATTCCGGAAGGATAATTTGAGATGTCGATTTCTGTTGCTGATGAGGTTAAATGATTTTGAGCGATTGTTTTTCCTGAGACATCAGTGAGAATGAGTAATAATTGATCAGTAATGAGTGGAGTTCCAATTAAAGCAATAGTGACAGTTTCACTTGAAGGATTTGGATAAATAATGAATTTATCATTCATACTGATTTCATTTTCTTCCTTACATGTAACATTAACTGCAATTATATTAGAAAGTTTTGAGCAACCGGTAAAAATTTTTACAACGTGACACCTGTATGAACCAGTGGTTGTTGCTACATAATTAATATTTGTTGCTCCTGCGATAACAATTCCGTTTTTATACCATTGATATGATTGGCCGCCACCTGCATTTGCCGAAAGCGTAACACTTTCACCCTCGCAAAATGTTGTTGGGCCGAGGGGTAAAATATTTGCATTGGGCTTTTTATAAACATCCACTTCAATCCATTCAGATATTGCGAAAGCACATGCACTGGTTGTTTGACAAGTATAAATTCCTTTTGCATTTGCAGTATAATTTGCTGAAGTTGCACCCGGAATATCTTCACCATTTTTTTTCCATTGCAGAGATGTACCTGTATGTGTAACAACGGTAAGTTCTACTTCACCACCGGAACAAAAAGATGTTAAACCTTCTGCTGAAACAACGATACTTTCTATAACTCCATCATCAACAATTCCATTACAATTATCATCCATTGTATTACATAATTCAACATCGGGAATACAAATTGAATCTTTTAATTTAACAAGCCAGGCACCACTGGAAGGGTCTGATTTATCCCATGCGCCATCATCATAAGCTGCATATCCACCAACCAGATAACCTCCATCTGAAGTTTCCCTAACAAATGCACCTCCATCATCACCGGAACTTCCGAGAGCATTATCCCATTCAACATTTCCAAGCGAATCGGTTTTTGCAACCCACATATTATAACCGTCCCAGCCATAAGTATTTGGTGGCCCTGCATCTATTTTATCATCACATGTGTAGGAATTTGAGCGACCGCCAAATATAAAACCACCATCAGCAGTTTTACTGAAAGTACGAAGTTCTTCTCCCCCACATCCAAATGTATTTATCCAATCAACTGCACCATTATGTTTTAATTTTACCAATTGAAAATTTCCAGCATCATAATAACTTTCGGCATAACCGCCAACCATATATCCTCCATCCGGCATTTGCAGAATATCTACGGCACCTTCATAGTAATGTCCTCCAATGGTATTTTGCCAATGTATATTACCAAGACTATTTAGTTTTATGATCCAGTGATCGTAATTTCCTTCAATACCACCGGTACCTTCAGTTTTATCACCTGAAATTTCGGAATTTGAAGTTCCGGCAACAATAAATCCACCGTCATTAGTTTGATGGATAGATGTCACATTATCACTACTATTTCCACCTATAGTATTCTGCCAGATAATATTACCTGTATTGTTTAATTTTATTATCCAATAATCATATTGGCCGGTTCCTCCTATCGTTCCTTCCATTTTATCCCCGGAAATTATTGAATTAGAATTTGCACTTAAAATATATCCACCACCAGTAATCTGTTCAATATATATTCCGTATTCAGTAGTGTTCCCTCCAATTGTATTTTGCCACATAATATTACCACTGGCATCTAGTTTTAATATCCAGATATCATCCGAGTATGGATAAATCAAATCGATAGTCGGCTCAGTTTTATCACCTGAAACGGGAGAATTAGAAGTACCGGCAATTATATAACCTCCGTCAGCTGTTTTGTTTATACATGTTGGCCTGTCGGCCCCCGATCCGCCGATCACATTTTGCCATTGGATATTATATAGGGAATCCATTTTAATTACCCAATAATCATCACCGCCCATACCAAATTCTGTCTTTTCGCAATCACTGCCATTCGAACCTGTGGTTATGGCAATAATGCCTCCATCAGCAGTAAATTCAAATTCGAATGAAGCTCCATCACAATACAAATGTTCCCACTCAACTTCAGGTGCTTGAGAAAAGGAGAAAGGAACAAGGAAAAAGGAGAATAAAAATAGATTGAAAATTTTCATGACACTTGTTTTATTGTTTGATAAATATTTCGGTTAATTGCAAATCATCAATTACCATATTCACGAAATAAATTCCAGAGGGATAATTTGAGATGTCGATTTCTGTTTCGAGTGATGTTATTTGATATTGCGCAATTGTTTTTCCTGAGATACCCGTTATGGTGAGTGGTGAATGGTCCTCCTTCGCTAAAGCTACGGCGGATAAATAAGTGGTGAGCATGGTAGTACTCAGGGTGATGGTTATTTTATCTGTTGATGGAATTGGGTAAATAATAAATTGATCATTTATTTCACCTGCTCTTAATGGTAATGTTGTGAAATTAAATAAAGGTGAAAAGCCACTTGCCTCATCAGTACAAATTGTTTTTATTTTATATTCATAGGTTGTGTTTGGCATTAATCCCATGAGATTTTTGAATGTCATGGTTGAATTTTTCTTTTGCCATGCACCACCTGTAATTGGTCTATAATTAATTTGGTATTTTGTAGCTCCCGGTACGAGATTCCAGTGAATTACTGCTGATGTTGAAGTAATATTATCACTAAAAATTCCTGCAGGAGGGTAACATGTAAAAATATTTTCCAGTTTTATTATCCAATAATCAATATGTCCTTCTCCTGGTTCGGTTTTATCCCCTGAAATTCCGGATACTGAATAGCTGCCAAGTGCAAAAGCCTCATCAAGACATTGCGTTGAGGCAAATAAATGATCTTCATCAGAGCCTCCAATATCTAATTGCCAAATTATTTCTCCATTATAATTAAGAAGAACTAACCAAACATCAATTTCACCCTTATTCACCTCGGTTTTATTACCTGAGATACCTGACCAGGAATACCCGGCCAAAAGATAATTATCAGATGAAGTATTTGTTATAGAAGTCAAATAATCAGGTTCTACTCCACCGAAAGTTTTCTGCCAAACTATTTCACCTACATCAGTTATTTTAATTACCCAATAATCAAATTCACCCCTGCAAATCGCAGTTTTATCCAATCCTACCTCTGAATTTGAACTACCCCCTAAAATATAGCCGCCATCAGAAACTTGATGAATAGAATACAAGTAATCATTATTCTCACCATTTATTGTATTTTGCCATTCAATATTCCCTAAAGAGTTCAATTTTAAAACCCAATAATCGTAGGAGCCTGCATAACTATCTTCAGATTTGTCACCTGAAGCCGGAGAACTGGACATACCACCTAATATGAAACCGCTATCATTTGTCTGTTCACTGTAAAGAATCCTATCGCTTCCAGTTCCTCCAAATGAATTTTGCCATTCTATTGCACCGGATGCATCAATTTTTACAATCCAACAATCTTCCGACGGATAACAATCCTGAATTGTTTTGTCTCCCGAGATACCTGACCATGATGAACCAACTAATAAATAACCATTGTCTGAAGTTTCAATAGCAGAAGATAAAAATTCATCGGAATCTCCGCCATAAGTTGCCTGCCACTCAATTGATCCTGTTGCATTCAATTTTACAACCCAATAATCATCCTCACCTTTCAATGGAGCGGATTTATTTCCAGAGACAGGCGAGCCTGAATGACCTGATGCCAAATACCCACCATCAGAAGTTTGTATAATAGATGATAATGATTCATATTCACTTCCTCCTATTGTTTTTTGCCATTCAATAGATCCTCCAATATCGAATTTTACTATCCAATAGTCGCCTTTACCAAAAGCATTTTCGCTTTTATCACCAGAAACGTTAGAGAAGGAATTCCCACCTACAATGATACCGCCGTCGCTGGTATTATCCATTGTATATAAAAAATCATTTCTATAACCACCAATTGTGTTCTGCCACTCAATTTCGGGAGCCTGCGAAAAGGAGAAAGG
>JAYSYX010000091.1:0-13418 GCA_043727235.1 Bacteroidota bacterium | reverse complement strand
TTGATATTCCACAGTCGGGAATGATCTCCCGGATACGATTTATTTTAGCGATATACCACTCCCTTGAGTAGGTACGGTTCATCAATTGTAAAATTCTGCTGCTGCCACTTTGCACCGGCAGGTGAATATAATTACAGATATTATCATACCGGGCAATGGTAAATAAAACGTCGTCGGTAATATCTTTTGGATGTGAGGTGGAAAATCTCACCCTTAAAAGCGGATCGACTTCTGCCACCATGGCTAATAAAGTCGCAAAAGAAACAACTTCATTGGTTTCAGGATTTTCCCATTTATAGGAGTCAACATTTTGACCTAAAAGGGTAACTTCTCTATATCCATGTGCAAAAAGGTCTTTGGCTTCTGCTACAATTGAAAATGCATTTCTGCTTCTTTCTCTTCCCCTTGTAAAAGGAACAACACAGAAAGAACACATATTATCACAACCGCGCATTATCGAAATAAAACCGCTTATACCCGTGGAATCCAATCGAAGTGGACTTATATCGCTGTAAGTTTCTTCACGGCTCAACAAAACATTTACCGATTTCTGACCATCATCTGCAGAATGGATAAGTTTCGGAAGATCGCGATAGGCATCAGGTCCGCACACAATATCGACCAATTTTTCTTCCTCCAAAAGCTCCGATTTCAATCGTTCGGCCATGCAGCCAAGCATTCCGATAAGTGCATCGGGTTTGTTTTTCTTTACAGATTTGAGTTCTTTTAAGCGGTTGCGCACTCGCTGTTCCGCATTATCGCGAATTGCGCAGGTATTTAACAGTATAAGATCAGCTTCCTCAAAATCGCGTGTTAAACCATAACCTTCTGTAAATAATATTGATGCTACAATCTCACTGTCACTGAAATTCATTGCACATCCGTAACTTTCAATATAGAATTTTTTACCGGTTTTACTGGTTTCCAGCGCATCAATACCCAAAGCTTCCCCTTGTCTAATCTCATCAAGCGGTTTATTTATCCCAATTTCGGGCAGCGTTGGATTGTTGTCGTACATTTCTAGTATAATTTGATGCAAATTTACGGAAAATACTGTCAACTTGTCAGACTGAATGAGAAAATTGGGAAATTTACTTCAGAATCAAACTTTCAGTTATTTTCCATTCAGTCCAGGGCCCGAATACAATTTTCTATTCGGACCAAGGATTGAATGAGACTGAATGAGAAAATTGGGAAATTTACCTCAGAATCAAACTTTCAGCTATTTTCCATTCAGTCCAAGGCCTGAATGAGAAAATTGGAAATTTACTTCAGATTCAAACTTCAGCTATTTTCAATTCAGTCCAAGGCCTGAATAAGATCCTTAATAAGAATTCAAAATCCCACACATCCCAAATGCTATAAGTTATTTTCTATTCAGCCTGAATAAGAAAATTTAAAATTCCACTCATCCCATATGGTATTAGTTATATTCTATTCAGGCTGATGAAGAATAGGGAATTTGAGGAGCTTGTGAATTGGACATTTTGTTCGGTAGGTGTTAAGTTATATACATCGTCAAAAAAAAGCAATTGGTCGAAAACATATAGTTTTGTGGCCTTAATGGTAATTTCTTTACAATAAAATATATAAATGGAAAGTATTATTCCTGTTGGATATTGGATATTCTTTATCTTCTCAATTGTCGGAACCCTTGTTGGACTTTACAAATTATTCGAAAAAGCGGGTATTCCAGGTTGGAAAGCTTTGGTTCCCGTATATAATTTTTATCTCTGCACCAAAATTACAGGAAAGGGAATTTCATGGTTCATTATGTTGCTAATTCCTGTTTTGAATGTAGTGGTATGGTTGCTCATGGCGAATGAGATCTCTAAAGTGTTTGGGAAGGATAAATTCTGGGCTTATGTAGCATCTATGATGATACCCTATATATATTTCTTAAAGTTAGGTTTTGATAAGGATGTAAAATATATAGGTCCACATAAAACGGAGAAAAAATCATCAGGTAGAGAATGGGCAGATGCAATTGCTTTTGCTGTTGTGGCTGCTACATTAATAAGGACCTTCTTTTTTGAAGCATTTACTATTCCAACCACATCTATGGAAAGCACCTTAAAGGCCGGTGACTTTTTATTTGTAAGTAAATTTCATTACGGCGCGAGGTTTCCGATAACGCCGCTGGCTTTTCCATTTGCGCATCATACAATGCCTGTAATAAAAACTAAGGCTTACAGCGATATTATACAGATGCCTTATATGCGTTTTCCGGGCTTGGAAAACATTCACAGAAACAGCAATGTAGTATTTAATTTTCCGGAAGGAGATACTGTTTTTCTTCCTAATCAACAAAATAGTTATTATTCCATGGCAATGGCACATGCCGACTCGTTGATAAGAAGAGATAAATACAATAATAACACAATAAAACCCTATCAAACGTATTATAAGCGTGCCATGCTCGCATTTCAGGCCACTGAACAATTAGCTTACCGACCGGTAGATAAAAGGGATAACTATATTAAACGCTGTGTTGGTTTGCCGGGCGATTCGATTGCTGTTCGTGATGGGATTTTATATGTGAATGGTAAAAAAGCAATGGTTGCCGAACATCAGCAAAAATCTTATGATGTTTTGTTTAAAAGCAATTTGAGTTATGAAAATGCAAAAAATATATTAATGGACATGGGTTTAAACAATATGGATTTTGAAAATCCCATGTTTATCGATAATATACCTGTAATAATTGCCAACATGAATATTGCTGAAAGTAAACAATTGGCAAAAAATCCACAAGTTGTAAGCGTTACCTTAAATCATTTTGACAGATTGCGTTATGGATATATCGGTTTATTTCCGCACAACCCAGATGTTATGCAAAATTCCGTGGATGATTTTAGTCCGATTTGGATACCTAAAAAAGGAGCAACGATTAAGATTACCAAAGACAATTATTACGCTTACCAGCGAATTATAGAAGCCTACGAACACAATAAGGTTACAAGAGATAAAAAGGGCGGTGTTTTCATAGATGGAAACCAAATAACAGAATATACCTTCAAACAAAATTATTATTGGATGATGGGAGATAACCGCCACCGTTCTTATGATTCACGTTATTGGGGATACGTTCCGGAAGATCACATAGTTGGAAAACCGGTTTTGATATGGTTCAGTTGGGATAAAACAAAACCATTTGGTGAACGTGTGAGAGATATTCGTTGGGAACGTATGTTTAATTTTATTTAAATAAAAAGTATGCGCAATAGTATTGCAGTGATGTTGTTTTTTATAAGCATTTTTTTTGTTTCCTGTAAACAAAATACTGCCGATGGTGACAGTGGTGATATGGATACCGTTTCGATTGCAAATGATGCTACGGATAAAACATTAAATGAAATTATTGAAGAGGAATCCACAGAAGCTACTTATGATAAGTCGGATGCACAGGGCAATAAAAAAATTAGCAGCGACCGCTACGGATTTACTTTAGAAATACCTGCCGCATGGACAGCGACAGATAAAAGCAATAACGGAGACGGTTATTTTTTATCTACAGGTGATAAGTCGGTTGATATACGGGTATACGGTGCAAATTTGCAGGGCAACGAGGTAATGGCAGAAATGGAATTATCAACCTGCGAAACCAGTGAAAAATTTATGTTCTCTAATGGATATCCCGGAATTAAATGTTTTCAATCTAACGATTATTATTACTACTACGACACTCCAAAAACCAGAGTTATTTTTTATGTACATGCACCTAAAAATTGGATCGAGAAAAATAAAGTTTTGATAGAAAGTGTTGTGAAGAGTTTGGAGGTGGATGGCAGTAATTTTCAATAAATTCTACATTTATTTAATACAATTGAGAAATATCAAATACTTCTATTAATATCTTATATTATTCGTGTATTCGTGGCTTTTTTTTTCATCCGTATTGTGGGTTAAAAGGGTAGCCACGAATACACGAATAAGATAAACTAAAATTTAAATGAAATTTTAACCTAAAACCAACAGAATATGCTGAATTACATTTTTGCTTTTCATAAGCAAAATTAAAATTAGGAGCACAAAGGAAATATTTATTTCATGTCCCTCATCAAAACCTCCAACTCACTCAAAATTATCGCGGTAGCTCCCCAAACACGATGTTTGTTTATGATATAACAAGGTGCTTCAAAATTGATATCATTTCTATTAATTTTTATTGTTGATTTTATAGTTTGGTCCATTAAAATATTTACGGGAGTTTCAATAATATATTCCACCTCTTTGTTATCAGGAAAAAATATGGGTTTTTCTTTTACGAATCCCAAATAAGGATATACAAAAAAATTGCTTGGAGGGATATAAATATTGCTCAACTGTCCGAATATCTTTATATCTGAACTTCTCACCCCTACTTCCTCCTCAGTTTCGCGGAGCGCTGTATTTGCAGAATCTGTGTCCATTTGTTCAACCTTTCCACCGGGAAAACTAACCTGACCACCATGAACTCCATCATAGGAGGGCCGTTTTATTAACACCATAAAAATTTCGTCCTCCACGGGATAAAATAATATCAGAACGGCGCCTTTTTTTGCTAAAGGAAAATCTTTTTCTTCAAAATTCCGTATGGGACGCGTAACTGGAGCCATAATTTTATGCGCATCCAAACCGGGTAAACCCGATCTTATCTGTTCTGAAAGGTTGTTGGTAAAGGTTTCTATCATATTAACGTAAATATTACTTTTGAGCGCCCGAAATTATTGTAAAATTGATTAAATTCGGGTTTTGAAATTGTTGCATATGAAAAAAATCACTACGCTCCTACTTCTAATCATTTCGATATCCATATTACAGGCAGGTTCAAACGCCAAAACGGGCGATCTTCAATATGTTCAAAACAATGGCCAATGGCAACAAAATATCCTTTTTGCCACACCTGTTTATGGCGGAAATTTATATCTCGAAAAAGACAAGTTTACCTGGGGATTTTCAAATTCTTCAGAGTTGGGGCACTATAAACATGAAGGAAATGCAGAAGATATAAAGAATTTCATCTTCAAAAAACATGCATTCAAAACACATTTTCAAAATTCCAACCCCAATGTCGTAGTAAGCGGCGAGAGTAAGTTCGACAATTATTACAACTATTTCCAAGGCAATGATGAAAGTAAATGGAAGGGAGCTGTTCCTGCATTTGGAGCGATAAGATATACTGATCTTTATCCCGGAACTGACTTACTAGTATATAGTCAGAGCAATTCCATGAAATACGACTTTATTCTGGAACCAAATGCTGACCCAACCCAAATTCGATTCAATTATGAGGGATTACAGGATATTCGAATTAACTCCGGAAACCTTGAATTGATAACTTCCATAAATACCATAGTTGAAATGCAACCTGTTGCTTACCAAATAATTGATGGGATAAAAACAATGGTTTTATGTAATTTTGTATTAGAGTCTACAACGGTATCATTCTCATTTCCAAATGGTTATGAGAAAAGTATTGATCTTATAATAGATCCTGCAATTCTGATTTTTGCAAGTTATTCGGGTTCCACAGCCGACAACTGGGGTTATTCAGCTACCTATGATGCTGCGGGAAATTTGTATGGAGCTGGAATTACGTTTGATGATGGTTATCCACTTACAGTTGGCGCATTTCAGGAAGATTTTGCTCCAGGTGTTGATTATTATACTGCAGACATAACAATATCTAAATTCACACCAGATGGCACATCTTTGATCTATTCTACTTATTGCGGAGGTTCTTCCCAGGATCTTCCCTATAGCCTGATAGTAAACAACGATAACGAATTGATCGTGTTTGGCGCAACAGGTTCTGAAAACTATCCCACTACAGCAGGTTGTTATGATAATTCCTTTAACGGTGGACCTTTAGCTTTAATAGAGGGTGTTTTATATTTCTATGATGGTTGCGATGCTTTCATCACAAAGTTTAATGTGGATGGTACTGCACTTATAGGTTCCACATTTTTAGGAGGTACTGGAACTGATGCTTTAAATGAAGGAGTTACCTCTTATAATTATGCCGACCATGCCCGGGGAGAAGTTACAAATGACATTATCGGAAATATTTATGTGGCATCCTGTACCAGGTCAGCAAATATGCCGGTTACCGGTGGCGTTTTTCAGACCACAATTGGTGGAATGCAGGATGGATTTGTTGCTAAGCTGAACGAAGATCTTACAGATCTCACCTGGTGTAGTTTCGTTGGTGGGTCTTCTGATGATGCAGTTTATAGCATCAAAAAAATGAATTCTTCAAAATTTGTGATCTGTGGAGGAACTTCGAGTAATAATTTTCCAACCACACCAGGAGCGCTAAACGAAAGCTATTTAGGCGGATCCTGCGATGGATTCGTAATGACACTAGAATCAAATGCCTCTGCAATTGTTAACAGCACTTATATCGGAACAAATAATTATGACCAGACCATGCTTACAGAAATAGATGGTTTTAATTCAATTTTTATAACTGGTCAGACCTTGGGTGCTTATCCAATTATTGGAACAGTTTATGAAAATCCCGGTAGTACACAATATATAACTAAATTGGATTCAACATTGTCAACGATTGAATTTTCTACTGTCTTCGGAAATGGTGACAATGCAATAAACATTTCACCCACTGCATTTCTGGTCGACAATTGCAATTACATATACGTTTCAGGATGGGGAGGAACCGTAAATCAATTTTATAACCCAGCCACTGGAAACGTAGTTGGTATGCCAATTACGGGTGATGCCTTTCAATCTACCACCGATGGAAGTGATTTTTATTTGGTTGTTTTTGAGGAAAACATGGCGACTCTCATATACTCCACCTATTTTGGTGGACCATTTAGTGGTGAACACGTTGACGGGGGTACCAGCAGATTTGATAAATCCGGAGTAGTGTATCAAGCGGTTTGTGCCGGCTGTGGTGGTAATGACGATTTTCCAACCACTGACGATGTAGTTAGCAATACAAATAACAGTTCCAATTGCAACCTCGGTGTGTTCAAATTTGCCCTGACTCAATCTGCTACAGCTGCTGAATTTACGGCGGATCCAATTAGCGGTTGTTTTCCTGTTGATGTTGAATTTGAGAATAATAGTATTAATTCCGCATCCTACGATTGGGACTTTGGAGATGGTTCTACCTCAACAGAAGAAAATCCTGATCATAGTTATGACACACCCGGAACCTATACCGTTACATTAATTGCAAATTCTTCTTTGGAATGTGTTCCCGACGATACTACCACAGTAATAATTACAGTTTATGATTACCCGGAGGCGGATTTTACTTTTAGTCCTAACCCCGCTACGGTATTCACTCCTACAAATTTTACCGATGAAAGTTTAGATGCCGTAGAATGGTTTTGGGAATTTGGGGATGGATTTACCTCTACAGAAGAAAATCCGGTACACCTTTATCCAATTGCAGGCATTTTTGAAGTATGTTTAACAGTAACAAATGAATTTGGATGTGAAAGCAAAATTTGTGATACGATCATAATTGAGGAGATCTCAATATTGGATGTCCCAAATGCATTTTCGCCCAACGGAGATGGTATTAACGACATCTTTATTCCTTTAAACTACGGCTTGAGCGATTTCGAATTTAAGATATACAACAGATGGGGAGAATTGATTTTTATTTCCAATGATCCTGTAAAAGGTTGGAATGGAATTTACAATGGCGTGGAACAGGAATTAGATGTTTATGTTTATGTAGTAAGTGGCAAAGGGTTGGATAATGTTGATTATTTCAAGCAGGGGAATTTTACCTTAGTGAGGTGAAATAGCTCTGTCCGTTTTAAGAAACGGCTTTTGCCGATTTTGCTATTCTCACCTCCTGCAACCGGGAGTTTACAAGTTCATGGCTTACCTATAATTCACGAATAACAACCAATTCACTCAATTTAACTAATGAACCGGAGCTATAATCAAATTGTGTGATAGCACTTTCTGATACAACAATCAATATCCCCCCCAAAACAATTACATCATAAGGAGAACTGATATTTACCGTCTGTAATAGATCTATGTTCAAAGAATTGGAAACATCATACATTTTCAGATCTTCATCACAAACAAATAATAAATTTTCATCCAGCCCCAGTCCAAGGGGATTGATCATATTATATGATTTGATCAATACAGGTGAAGCTATATTGCTGATATCAATAATATCGAGCACATCATTTTCAAAAGTTCCGCATTCTGTTCCGGAACGTTGAGTGGAATATGCAGTTGTTCCGGAAACTATTACCGGATCACAACTTGTCATATGCAGCAAGTCTGAAACAAATACCGGTGATTCTGGAACTGCATTATTATAAATCTGCATTCCGGTGGTGGTTCCAATAAACAGGTGATTGTCGTACGGAAAAATTGTTTCTACATTTGAAAACAAGGAAATAGTGGCACCCTGTTGTGGGGAAGCGGGATTTGAAATGTCAAATAATTCCATATCTGATGGAGTAACACAATATAAATAGTCGTTTACAATTGCAAATCGCGTCATTGAACCTGCTATTCCATAACCGGGTGTGTTGGCAGAACTTCCTGATCCGCTAGAACTGGCATTAAGTTCAGCAGATCCAAAAAACATATCGCCAGACCAACCCTGACTCCAACCATTATATTCACAATCCTCAGTAATGAGTGTATCGCGCTCAATAAAATCAACAACAACTCCCATCCCCGGCTCTGCAATCCAGCCTTCGTATTCTCTTTGTGGGAAAACATTTTCTACCCTGCTCACTTCTACAACATTGAGTGGATCTGAAATATCAAGTGCAACCAAGTCTATGTAACTGTCTGCATACAAAATATTTCCTTTTACGCTGATATCAATGTTTCCGGGAATATTGATAAATGAAATATTTTGAGGATTTGATGGATCTGCGTTGTTAATGATATGTATACCCTTATTTAATTCATTCACGAAAATATAGGGAGCCATATAATAGATCTTTCCCGGGGCAACAAAATCAGTGGCAGCGTGCATTGCAACTGATGAACGAAGTTCTGCTTCCGACATGTACACAGGGGAATAGGTAATATAATGATAGGTTTTTTCACAGCTATCTTTTAAACATCCGCTAAAAAGTGTAATTATACTCGCTGTTGCGAAGGAAAGTAATAACCTGGAGGAAGGATTAGTTTTCATTGTAAACGCATTTATGCAATTCAAATATAGTTAATAATTATTATTTTTAAAATTATTACCGATTTTTACATAAGCCGGACAAACAATACCTAAACCACAAATAATGCGTTTTCTCCTTATTTTACCCATATTTCTCAGTTTAATTTGTTTATCGGATCAGGCGTATACTCAATCACATCTTGAGGATGTAGTCTACCTTGAAGACGGGAGTGTATACCGCGGTACTTTGTTAGGTGATTACCCCGATAGCACAATAGCTATACAGATTTTAGGTGGTAGTATTATCGTAATTCAAAAAAGTAAGATAATATCCATTAAAAGGGAACCAAACTTTGATCCGTTTCATGTCATTTACAGTCCAAGAGATACAGGTTATACAGTTTTTGGATCCATAGGATTATTGATGGGTACCGATTCCTGGGGTTATACGGGAGGTGTTCTGGTTGATATGATAAACGGATATCATTTCAACGAGAAATATCAGGCGGGATTAGGGTTGACTCTGGAAGCTTCAGACAATTTTTATCTTTCTGTTTATTTGGATGGAAGATATAATTTTAAAAAAGGAAAAAACACACCTTTTTTATACGGCGATTTTGGACTTTATACACCTTTGATCGATAAGGAATCAAGCTGGATAATTGATTATGATCCGGGCATTACTACAGGATTAGGGTTTGGCTTAAGATTAAATTCAAAAAAAAATCAAACCGGTTTTATTATGAGTCTGGGTTACAAAGTAAGCACCTTTACTATTGTAGAGGAGGACTGGTGGAGTGGAGGTCTGATCACCTACAATTATGTTAAAAATAAAGCACTCTTTAAGGTAGGATTTGTGTGGTGAATGAACGTTCATTCATTAATACCTGCGAGTATCATATTATAAAAACTTACACAAAAGGAATAGATGAACATTACTACTTCTTTATTTGGTTTTGGTTTTGGAAGATGTACACCTTTTTTATCAATATCGTGAAAAAATGTTTTTGTAAATGCCGTCATATCTCTGGAAATATTGAGCACATTAATTACAGAGTCATAATTATGATTATTCGATAACATATCGGAAGCGATATGGCGAAAATTAGCATAGGCCTGTGTATTTTTATCTTCGATGCGGTGCGATAACGGAAATTCCACTAAAAATTTATGACAATTTTCAAGGGCGCCGATCCAGTTTTCCTTTTGAATACATTCTTCAGATTGTTGCAGGTATCTGATGGAAGATTCGAACATACGTGAGTTGCCATTGGAATTTTTTGTATTAAAGAGCATTGGATTCTCCATTAAATCGGACGTAGTACTTATCATTCTGTAAAGTAAACAGGAAAAATGCCTGTATTTACCAACTCAGAATTAATTATATATTATCAAATTGTAAATTCAACCTTTATCATTATAGTTTATATAGTTATTGGTAAAACTTCCGTCATCAAAAAGATCAATAAGTGCATAGCCTGCAGGTGTTTCTTGGTAAACTTCATTTTTCCACCAATCACCTGATACTGCGCCGTTACAACTATAGGTTACCCCATTATAACTTACATTATCATATAAATGGATATGTCCGCTCACGCATAATTTAACATTCTTATGTTGATTGAAGATCGAAATGATATCTTTTACATCAGTGTGCATCCAAGAGCCCGGAACCTGAAATTTACCGTATTTTATTTTTACATTATCTAAAAATACATTCGCACAAAGTATCGGAATATGCGACATCACCATTACCGGAGTATAAGCATTTACGGAAGCAAGATCGTTTTTAAGCCAATCGGTCTGCTCCTCCCCTAATTTGGCTGTATACCATAATCCATTTTTCTTTTTTTGCGTGCTGTCGAGAAAAATAAAATGCCAACCGTTCTTATCAAAACTCTTGTAGGTTTTATCCATTTTCATCATTTCCAAAGCAAAATTCTTCCCGTATAACAGATCTTTTTTCTCTGTATATAATCCCCATATATCGTGGTTTCCAAGGCAACTTTCCATACTTATGGAACATTCGTTCCTCAAAACACTATGCCAAAGGTCCCATTGTTTTTTAACCTGCGACTTTGTTTTGAATAATGCATCCTCAATAGTATCGCCACCATTAAATATAATATCTACCTTATCATTTAAATTCTGAATATGGTGTAAACATTTGATCAATCCCGATTTTGCATTTTTAGCATCACCAATATGAATATCTGTGATATGTGCAATGCGTAAAACACGTTTTGGGTTTTGCTCAATGGAGAATTTTTCGGAAGCAATAACCTTATTATTCGGTAAAAACTGACTTGCAGCTAATAACCCAATACTTTTTAATAGGTTTCTTCTGGTCATACATTGTGTAACTTGATTGCCACAAAGTTCTTACGGCAATATTATTCCATAGTTAACATCAGAATATATTAACTTGTAGTAAATAAATTGATTTCATTCCTAATTGGCATTAGTATTAAATTCATAGCGATTTCACATTATTAATATATGAAGTAAAAACGTACGTTTTATTGTTCTAAATTTTTAATAAATGTGTATTATTCAAAATGAAAGAATGGTACAAATCGAATTTTAATAAAAGGTGTGTATAAAAAAGATGCAAATCTTAATTTAATGTAACCAAGAGGCCGCTTGTCGGTTTTTCCACATTTTGGAATTTTTATAACAAACAGATGTAATATTAACTTAGATACCTGTTCCTTTTTGTCAAATCTTCCAAAAAAAACTTAATTTTCCATCAAAATATAGCAACACATGCATAAATTCTACACAACAGCACTCGCTTTATCCGTTTTAATCAGTTCAACACTTAATGGGCAATTGTGTAGTCCCTGTACGATCGATTATGGTTTTTTGGCGCCGGGAGTATATCCTGATACCCTTCCACCAGCCACCGCAGGTGAATTTTATGAATCGGATATCACCTTTGTAATGCAAGAGGATACTACAATTGATATTGTGGGTACCTTGGAATTTTTGAATTACCATATCCTCGAGCCGGTTGGTGCTCCTTATGGAATGTTTGTATCTACAAATCTAGGAGATCTGCCGGTTGATTATGACCCTGATGTAAGTTTATATGGTTGTGCAAGAGTATGTGGTACACCGCTGATTCCTGGCTGGTATGAAGTTACAGTCCCACTTATTGCAACTTTAGAATATCCCGGTGGTGATCAGGCAGCAGAATATAGCATTTTTATTGAGGTTTTGCCTGCTGCTATAGGTGGCGGAGGGATAATTCCAACAGCAGATTATGGGTGTGATCCATTAGAAGTTGATTTTGAAACAGGTATGCACAGTTTAGGGGTTGATGGATTTACCTATACATGGGATTTTGGAAACGGGAGTATTAGCTCGGAAGAATTTCCTCCTACACAAACCTACAATGCAATAGGTGGAGTGGAAACACAATATATAGTTAGTCACACTATAACTATTGATACCATCGGTTATCAACTGGATTATGTTTCAGTTTTAAGCAGCGGATGTGATGATTGCACCTTTTTTGGATGTACCGGGTTAATTGAAGCCGAAAAACCTGATCTGTATATTCTTATTGATGCGCTCGGGTTAACTACATGGCCCGGATTTGAGGATACATCACCACCGGTTACTTTTAGTTTAGGAATTGAATTGGATCCGGGTGAAACTTATACGATGCAAATGAAAGACTACGATACAGGTGCGGCAGGAGATGATGATAATTGCGGCACTTTTACTTTTGATGGAGATGATGTTGGAATAAATTTATTGACTACCGGAAGTCATGATGTAGAGGTAAGTATTTCACATCCTGTGATCAGTTATACATTTTATGATACCATTACTGTATATCCATCGGTACCGACACCGGAAATTATACTTACCGGAATTCCTGTTTTTTGTGAAGGTGATTCTGCTATTTTAGATGCAACAATAATTGCAGATGGAAATTATCAATGGTTTAAAGATGGCGATGAAATACCTGGTGCGGATAGTACAAGTTATATTGTTTTTGAAACAGGTGTTTATGATTTAACAATTACCGGTTTTGGTGGATGTTATGCTGAAAGTGAAGAAACCAGTATTGAAGTTTTTGAAAATCCATCGGCCCCGGCATTAATTGTAATTGGAAATGTTTTAACAACATCGTCAACCTGGGATTTACAATGGTATTATAATGGAAGTCCAATTCCGGGTGCAACGGATGTAACCTATACGCCCGCTGTTGAAGGAACTTATCAGGTTGCTGCAATTAATGGTCCTTGTATTGCTTGGTCGGTGGAAATAGATTTTATATTTCAATCTGTAG
>JAYSYX010000090.1:0-4880 GCA_043727235.1 Bacteroidota bacterium | reverse complement strand
CGCCCATAGGCAATAAAGCGATGCCTTTAATAGTATGTTCATCTAATTTTCCTTTTACCCGAAAAGAGGTTTTTGCACCAGGTTTTATTTTTTCAATAATAGTGGACGGAATATCAATATAGGTCCACCCGGTTTTTTCACCCTGCGAACCGAATTTTTTTATGATCGTTTTGAATTGGACCAATGAGTTAAATTGAGTTAAAATTAAGCAAATAGTTTTGGATGGATTATGTTGAGTCGGCCTGCTAGTGAGGCTCTCGCTGGGTGCGGGAGCCTCACTATTTCCGGATTATGAATTTTTGCAAATACGAAGGTTTGTTTTCTCATGTCCCATTTCCTGACAATTGACTCATCCAATTTTCAACCCTATCTGGTAATTATTAATTGTTCTGAATAAATACAATTGCGAGCGATTATTTGAACTATATAAGTTCCCGAAGGAATATCCGAAATATTATAAAATAATTCCATCTCCACAACTCCATTTACTTGTTCTGAAATTATTCTATTTCCCAACAAATCGAAAATTTCAATTCTTTCCACATCTTCAGCATTCGAAATTGAAATAGTGATATCAGATATTGCGGGAATTGGATAAATATTGATCATTACCTTGGGAATAATATTATCTATGGCCTGACAAATGGTAACCTCAATTTCCTGAATGGAAACACTTGTGCAGCCATTGTCATCTGTATATGTGTAAGTTATACTATGCGTTCCTAAACCTGCTGTGAAGGGATCAAATATATTATCAGATACACCATCTCCACTATATGCTCCACCTGCCGGGGATGCAGTTAATTCAAATGGTTCTACGTCAGAACAAATTGTTTCTGGAAGAATAAATTCAATAACGGGAGCTTCTAATAATTCAATTAAAACTTCGTCGGTATCAGTGCAACTAAATGAATTAGTGACTATAACAATATAAGTCCCACTTTCGTCTGCAGTTATTGTTTCTGTTGTTTCACCTGTATTCCATGCATAGGTGCAAAGTGGCGTTGTTGCATCCAGAATTAATTCCACATTATCACAGGAAATTATATCGGGACCAAGATCAACAACGGGTGAAGCATAAATTCCAACTTCTACCTCATCAATTTGGCTGCATCCTAAAATATTGGAAACAATAACGGAATAAATTCCAGCATCGGAAACTATAATAGTGGAAGTGGTCTCACCTGTACTCCATAAATAATTGCAATCTGGGTTAGTTGCATCAAAAACAACTGATCCTCCATCACAAAAAGAAATATCGGCACCAAGTTCTACTAAAGGAATTGGAACAACATCCACATTAATTATATCTGAAAAACTGCAACCGTAAATATTTGTAACCTCAACAGAATAAGGGCCATCTTCAGTTATTGAAATTGTTGCAGTGTTTTCACCGGTACTCCACAAATAAGTGCAATCGGCAGTGGTCGCATTTAGTATAACAGTTTCCCCTTCACAAACTGCAACATCTGCCCCAAGATCTACATACGGAGTTGGATTTAATTCAACATTTATCATATCGGTTGCCGTACATCCTGCAATATTTGTAACAAGAACGGAATATGTCCCTTCATCGGTAACATCTATAGTTGCTGAGGTTGCTCCTGTATTCCATAAATAATTACTCGAAGGGTTTGTTGCATCTAAAATCAGTGTTTCTCCATTACATAATCCAACATCTTCACCAAGGGCTACTACTGGTGAGGGATCAATTGTAACTTCCACTTCGTCTGTTTCAGCACATCCAAAATTATTTGTTACTGTTACAGAATATATTCCCTCTTCAGTTACAGTTATTGATGCAGTTGTTGCTCCGGTATTCCATAAGTATGTTGAAAGGGGAGAAGTGGCATCAAAAATTACCGAACCTCCATCACAAAAATTTACATCATCACCTAAATCAATAAATGGAGCAGGATTGGCTATAATATTTACATTATCAGACGCCGAACATCCAAATATATTTGTAACTTCCACAGAATAAATGGCAGAACTGTTTACAAAAATCGTTTGTGTAGTTGCTCCCGTACTCCAAAGATATTCCGAACCAACATTTTCTGCATCGAGAATAATTCCTTCATTTTCACATATCTGAATATTATTTCCAATATTTACGATTGGGGTCGGATTAATTGTTACGTAAATCATATCACTATCAGTACAACTAAATTCATTTGTCACAACAACACTGTAGTTGCCTGTTGCAATTACATTGATTGTTTGTGTAGTAGCACCTGTATTCCATAAATAGGATGAACCCGTATTACCCGCATTTAACGTTAGAGTTTCGTCAGAGCAAATAATAATATCAGCACCAAGGTTTACACTTGGGGCCGGATTAACTGTTACATTAATTGCATCTGATGCTGTACAACCAGAGGCATCTGATATAGTTACACTATATGTTCCGGTAGTAGTTACATTAATTGTTTGCGTAGTTGCACCCGTGTTCCATAAATAAGTTGCACCAATATTTTCTGCATCAAGTGTCAATGTTTCTCCTGTGCAAATTGAAGTATTGGGTCCCAGATCAACATCAGGCGTACTAATTGTGAGATGTGTGATCACAATTGAATCACAACCTTCAACAGGAGTATAATAATCATAATAATCGCCGGCTTCAGTTTGAAGTGCACCTTCTGCAAAATAACTTTCTCCCTCACAAATTGCAATATCATTATTAATGGTATAGGTAGTACAATATTTTGCTAGGAATCCATCCCATCCAGTAAAGGCACTGCTCATATTAAATATATCAGCGCCTGGATCGAAATCTACTGTTCCGTCAAAATGACCAGAAATAATATCTGCTCCGGTATTATCTAAAATTATACAATGTGCCCAATCATTTAATGTGCCTCCAATTTTTTCTGCAGATACAAAAGTTCCATCATTATTCCATTCAGCTTTATATATATCAGCATATCCACTGGAGGTTAAATTATAAGTACTTACCGAAGGATCAAAATCGGTAGTTTGTTCAAAAACACCGGTCATATGAATTTTCCCGGAAACATTTATTTTTAGGGAGGATACTTGTTGATATCCCAATCCACCAAATCCATTTCCCCAAATAAAAGTACCGGTTGATGCATTTAATTTCACGACAAAAGCATCAATATATCCCGCAGAAACAATGTTATTTATTCCACCACCCGGATCAGCATCAATGGTGCCTTCAAAAAATCCTCCTATTATAATTGAAGATGTTGTTGCATCATAATCAAGTGAGGTTCCCTGTTCAGAATTATTTCCGGATATTTTTCCTGCCCACTGATAAATTCCGCTGTTATTTAATTTTAAAACAAAACAATCTGCATCGAATCCGGCAGCAGATAAATTATTTACACCAACTCCGGGATTAAAATCAACAGTGCCCCAAAACAATCCTGTAAAATAGATATTATCATCAGGAGCGATCAGCATTTCATTTCCATAAAATGAACTCATTTGCAGTGCGTAATTGAAGCTGCCATCATTATTTAACTTCAATAAAAAATCGGAGCCACCTCCACCTGCAGTTAAATTAAAGGTTCCAACTCCGGGATTAAAATCCACTGTATTTTGAAAGTATCCGAATAAAAATGGATCACCATTGGAATCGAGATCGAAGCCATAATTTTGTTCCGTTCCGGTTCCTCCAATATTTACAGCCCATTCCAGATCTCCCAATGCAGTATATTTCCCACAGAAGATATCATCTGAACCAGCTGAAATTATATTGAAAACCCCTCCTGTAGGATCCATATCCATTGTCCCGTTAAAATAACCAAAAACATATACGTTGCCTGCATCATCGGTCTTGATCAGGGATGATGCTTGATAACCTACACCTCCAAGTTGAATACCCCATACAAAATCACCTGCACTATTCAGCTTAACAATGGCCACATCCTGAGAGCCTAAAGAGTTAAAATTCATTGTTCCTGGTCCCGGATTTACATCCAAATCGTCCCAAAAATTGACATTGGAAAAAATATTATCCTCGCTGTCAACTGCTGTTGAGCCCGCACTTTGAGTGTCGTTGCCATGAAACTGTTTAGCAAGAACAAGGCTTTGGGCTTGAATTAAGATGGAATTTAATAAAAAAAGAGAGCAGAGTAAAGTTTTGAGCATAATTCATTTTTTGAGTTAAAGATTTTTTCAGCTGCCAAATAATGTGCCATTATGAATTGGATATTTTTCCTTATTTTTACTGTCGCAAAAGAGTGCGTTCCGGCAAGTATAAAGATACAAATCTGCCGTTAAATAGATACAGAATACTAATATTTGTATTCAGTTATAAAATAAATAACATCGCAGACTCTTTTAAAACAGAAGTTATATTAAATATTAAAATATTAAATACAATGAAAAAATTATCTAATCTCATTTCGTTTGCCCTATTTATCACCTTTATTTCTGCAACAGCAGTTTCATCGGCTGCAACTTTACCAGATGGTACCGAACAATTTTGTAAAACCTGGAATATTTCACGTGAAATAGTGGCAGGTACTCAACAGTCGCCTGAAGCAGCTATGGCAGAGGATCAATTGATCATTAATTTAGATAATACTATTAGTGTAACATTTCAGGGTGAGTCTCTTACAGGAACCTATGTAATAGTTGGTGGAAATACATGGTTATCTATTTCATTAATTGATGGCACTTCTTTGCGTTTGAAAATAATGAGTATATCAGAAACTACTTTGCAAGTAGAACATGTTAATGCAGAATCAGTGCACCGTATTTTTGTTTTTACTGCATTGTAATTTATAAAATTAAACTAAAATGCCCGCATCTGAAATAATTCAGAGCGGGCATTTTATATTGATTCAATTAATTAATTGTGAGAACTTTTACCTGCATGAATTTTCCTGCAGAATTTTCCGTTGTTAATT
>JAYSYX010000089.1:0-13458 GCA_043727235.1 Bacteroidota bacterium | reverse complement strand
CAATCTCAAATCTTTAAAAAAGGAGAAAGGAGTGAGGAGTAAGGAGTTCTCCTTCGCTAAAGCTATGGAGGACAAGTTTAAATTTCTAGCGAAATTTTATTCCTTTGTCCCATTTCATGCATTGAGAAGAGTTTGAATGTCAAACTTCGTCATTTGCATAAAAGCCTGCACTACGCGCGGTGCTTTATCGGGGTCTGACATTAATTTTCCTAATACTGCCGGAATTACTTGCCACGACACTCCGAATTTATCATCAAGCCAGCCACATTTATCATACAAGCCGCCTTCCCCTAATTTTTCCCAATAATGATCAATTTCTTCCTGTGTTTCGCATTCAATTACAAAGGAAGTTGCAGGAGAAAATTTAAATTCGGGACCACCATTCAGTGCCATGAATTTAAAATCATTTAATTCAAAATTTACAACTATCGGATTCTCTGATAATATTTTCGAATTTTTAAAAATAGAACAATAATAGTCTACTGCGCTTTTAGCATTGCCGTTAAACCATAAACAAGGATACATGGAATTTTTCATTTTGTAAGAATTTAATTAATTGTTAATTTTTGGATGCGATATATTCCTCTAATTTATCAAGACTGGAATTCCATCCCTGATCCACACCCATTGCAATATGTTTATCTCTGTCTTCAGGAGTTGGATGTTCATAAATTAAAGTGAGTTTTGTTTTACCATCAACTTCCTCAAACAGTCCGGTGAACAATAATATTTTGGGAAGATCAAGATCTGTGGTGTTTTTAAAATCATCACCAAATTCATCGGTGGAAGTAATTTTTTTATGGAATTCAATTTCTTGATAAATTCCAACCGCGGGATATTCAGTACCATCTGCACCTACCATTATAAATTCCCATTTGCCTCCCGGAGTAAAATCGTTTTGAATTACTTTGGTTGTAAAACCTCTTGGTCCCCACCAGTTTACAATATTTTCTGTTTTTGTCCATATATCCCAAAACAGTGCGACAGGTGCATTAAATACACGCGTAATTTCTAGTTTGTTTTTCATCATTTTAATTTTATTGTAAATAATTATTTTCTTTTGCGTTTAATTGGATTTTTCTTTTGTATTTCGAGTAATAATTTATCAATTGCATCAAATCTGCTTTCCCATAATTTTCGATATTGGTCCACCCAATCGGTAACATCGTTCAATTTCTCAAATTTGGCTTCACAATATCGCTCCCTTCCCTTTTTGGTTATGATCACTAAACCACATTCGGATAAGATTTTTACATGCTGAGAAACTGCTGAACGGGTCATGTCAAAATTGACCGCTATAGCGTTCAGGTTCAGCGGCTTTTCCGCTATCAGGCCTATGATCTCCCTTCTGGTAGGGTCTGCAATGGCGTGAAACACATCTCTGTCAGGACTAAAGCTCATATTATGTAAGTATTTACTTACATAAAGGTATATGTAAGTATTTACTTACGCAAATATTTGGGGAGATTTTTTTTGTCGTTGGATTTAAAAGATGTCAGGATGGTCACTTTTTGAGGCTTCAATTTGGTATCATGGCCATTTAACAACCCATCTATATTTTCCTGTTATATTATATTTTTTGTAGCAATCAGTCAGCTCTGTCGGTGTATATATATCGAATTGGTACTTGTTGTTACTATAGAACGATTTCACCATTTTTTGATATTCCGGTTTATTGTGATTGTTATAAAGATAATCGTAAAAACACCAACAACCATCCGATATCACATCAAATTCAATCAGCGTAACAACAAACGCCGGGAATTCCGCAATCTCCTCTAATGCAAAATAGCAAACTTCCCCAATATTTAATTTGTCTTTTTTACAATAGTTATAAATATTTGTTTTTGTGGTATCCGTAAGACCTTCGATAAGTAAAGGGATATATTCTTTCCCACTTTTAATTATTTTCCAATAAGCATCCGCTGAACAATCTAAAGTGTCAGTTTTCATATTACCCAATGCAGAAATTAAGGAGTCCTTTGAAATTGTGTAATTTTCGATATTTAAATTAATATAAAGTTGTTCTACGTTTGTGGTATTCTCATTTTTGAGATTAGCTTTTTGTTTTCCCCCTTTTGAGCTACAAGCTAATATTAAAGTTGAAAAGAAAAACAGGTAGAAAATTCGAGATTGCATTGTGCCTAGTTAATATTTTTCCACCAATCAGAAAAAACCTGTTGTTTGTCCTTCAAATTTACCTGTTCACCAATTTTTGGAGTAAGTAAACGAATGTATTCTGTTTTACATTTTTCTGCAACTTTTATCATTGGATCATCCCACGCATGAAGCGCAATGGCAAATTTTGAATTATGCACTGCTAATAATTGATTGGCATTCAAATCTTTGGTTGCTCTCACAATCTCATCGGGCATAAGGTGTATATGTTTCCAACTTTTATCATATTGGCCGTTTTCTAAAATTACCAGATCAAACTCACCGAATGATCTTCCAATTTCTGCAAAGTGTGTGTCATATCCACTGTCGCCACCAATAAAAATTTTCATGGAAGGAGTTTGCAAAACAAAGGATGTCCAAAGGGCTTTATTTCTTTTTAATCCTCTACCGGAAAAATGTCTTGTTGGAACAGTATTTACCTTGAAGTCATTTTCCAGAACTATTTCTTCATTCCAATTTTTTTCAATTATTTGTTTGGGATCATAACCCCAATATTCCAAATGTTCACCTGTACCTAGGCCACAAATTACTTGTTTTATTTTGGGTTGCAATTTTTTTACGGTGCTATAATCCAAATGATCCCAATGGTCGTGAGAAATAAAAAGAATGTCAATCACAGGAATATCCTCAACAGAATAATTATTTGTCCCTTTAAATGCTCTCGTTGTGAATGAAAAGGGCGACGCGTGTCCACACAAAACAGGATCGACTAAAATTCGTTTGCCGTCAATTTGCATAAAATAAGAGGAGTGTCCAAACCACACTAAAATATCTTTATTTATATCAAAATTCAGCAAGTCAGTTTTTTCAGACGGAATTGTATCCTTTGGTGAAACTCTTTTATTTTGATTAAAAATAAATTCTCTGATCACTGAAAAGTAATTTGCACCATCTGTTAAGTCAGGTGTTATACTTTGATTCTGAAAAGTGCCATTGGAGTAATTTTGTGCGTTTTGGATTTTTTTTAATCTTTCACCTGAAGGGAGTTTACCGAATTTTGGGTGGTTTAAAATAATCAGAACAGATATGGTTAATGTGATTAGAATTATAATTGCGATATACATGTTTTCTTTTTTTCGTAAGTTTTTGAAGATATTAATTTTGACTACGTACATGCAAAGTTATACTACTAATGCACTTATTTACTGAGATTCTACCATATCGAACAAAATATGTCTTTTCTCGTTAATCTTATTCAGACCGGCATTTTGTCATTTTACATTTACATTAGGCCTAACGCTTTTTCCTGTTCAATCATTAGAATAACAACTGAAACTTTTTCAGAATAATCTTTGTCTGTATCATCAACACTGAAAAACTCCTTTTCAAGTAGATCCAAAAGTTTTTCCGAGTATAGTAATTCTCGAAGTTCATTCTTGTAGATCTTTCCCCTTATTTTTAATCCGTCATTTAAAATTTTTGTGCCGTGGTAATAAAAAAATAAAAGAAAATTTCGCAATCCGAAACCAGTTTTCGATAGTTTCCATAATCCCAATAGTTCACCAATTCCCAGGAAAAATGAATAATTCTCCAAATCATCTTCACTGATCTCAGATGCTTTTTCGTTAATAAATTCTACCCAATCAACTAAAATAAATTCAGTAATTGCCTCAATTTCCTTATGATCCCAAGTCTCCCACTTAGCATACTCCAATTTTGAGGCAATGTCATACAAACCGATGTATCCTCGACCATTTAAAATATTATAAACTTCAAGAATTCTAGGTAAAAAGTGTTTGTAATGTTCAATTTCTCCCCAGGTATAAAGTGCACTTCCATGGTAAGCCGAATAATCTTCTTCTTCTAATTCTCTAAGCTTTTTGGAGGCAAGTTTTTTAACATTTTCCGGATCAGTACAACCACAAGTACAATAATGCATATCAGAAGTTGTATACTTATTAAAAGTTAAGTATAAATTTTCTATTGCTTCTTGTTTTTCCATTTAAAGGTTTGGTATTTGCCTAAAGAATTCCAGTTGCACAGTCTCCACGTGAGCAGTTAAGCGAATTAAAAATAAACGATATACGCCTTAATTTTCTACTCATAATTAATTTTCAGTAATTTCATCTGATCACTACTCCAGCTGTTAAACCAACACCCCATGTTTTACTTTCAATTTTAAATCTCCTCATTAAGTACAGTGGAGCAGATCGCATTTGAATAAAAATGTTTTCTTCGATTACACTTAAACCAAAATATGGCATCGCTCCAAATCCTTCATAATGAATGCTGATATAGTCGTCTAAAACTACATCGTAATTACCATCAAAATAGTTAATGTATTTTAAATCCAGACCAAGGGTCAAATAATATTGAGATGTTCCGTCCTTTACACCGATTCCCGTTCCTAAAGTCAAATAATAAAATTGATTCACGCCGCCACCAAATGGAACTCCCCCTATACCAAATCCTCCTCCACTTCCTACCAGAAATCGATTATTCTGCAGGAAAAGTCGAAGGTAGCTCGCACCAATTAATCCCCGGTTAAACATACCTCCTTCAAAACTCAATACATGTGCAGGGTTATTTTTCAACTGTGCTTTAAGACAGAATTGTATTACAAAAAGTGTGCATGTTAAAACAAATTTCACCGTTAATATTTTTATCACTTTCACTATTATTTCTAACGGACGAAGGCAGGCATCATTTTTCACAAAGTAAATATATAAAATTTTTATTACTATTCGATAATAACACGTAATACTTTTCAATTAATTAGGAGTATAACTAGCTGGAACCCACTTATACCGAATTCCGAACAACACTTATTTTTATTTTAACCATTCCTTCGGAAATTCTGTAGCTCCGATACTTGTGGTAGATTGTTTGTGATTTAAAATAGTTATTTCAGTAATTTTTGATTCTTCCACTTCCTTGTTTGTAAAATTGACTCTGTTTATTAAGTCAATATCGAAGCGAATGTCAAAATTTGTTTTATGCAAAACGAATTCATCCCCTTCGTCATAATAAAAGTCTTTGTCCAATTTGAAAAGATCTTTTACATAACTGCCAATGGAAATCTGTCCGAAAATTTTTCCCTTATACCCAATTCTAACCGTAACTGAAACAATTTTTCCTGTATAAATATTAACGCCAACAAGAAGGATATTCTTATAATTTAGAGTTAACCAATCAGGGAATTGCGTCTGAGTCGTAAAGGTCCAATCGATATTATTTTCAGAGAGAGTATTGGATAAAATTAGTCGTCTTAGTGAAAAGGCATTGTCCAATAATTTAATATCTCCAATTCCATGTCCTGGAATTATAGGCGAATTAAAATCTATTTTTTTAACTATCGTCATATGATTTTTTATTGGTTTTTACGTTTTGTGTGTGGTAGTGAAGCAGATTTCGTTTTATTCGCAATGCCCACACACAAAAATGAATAGTGTAAGATGCTGTTGATTCGTATGGTTTCAATTAAGATTATATCCTTCCAATGCGTCAGCCCATATGGCATGTTTATTAAGTGTAATTGCTTTTTTTACTATTGTCAATAACATCTTCTGGTCTTTCAAATTGTCTTTGAAGAGGATTTTAAAATTTCGAGAATCTTCTTTGTCCATCGGAATTGCTCGGTCATCTAATTCACAACAACCAAAACCATCAAACGAAATTCTTTTTAAGGTAATTCTGTCATTATCATAATTATTAAAGTCAAAAAATAGGCATCCACCCATATAACCCAAATAGTAATCGGCTATTCGAGACTCTGGCATTTTCTTAATAAAAAACAATTGTTCAATCATGGTTCTCATTCTTGAATTCTTCAACTAATTCATAGAATAGTTTGATAGATTTCCAATGCTGTTCCTGCGTTACCGGAACCGCGAAAACATCTCTCCAACGAATATTTTTAGGGTCGATTCCCATGCTGTTAGCTACGATCATATTTCCCCAACCACCGGTCGATTCAGGATAGTTGAGTTTTTTTGCTACCCAGTCATGAAATGGTTCGCCTGTTTGAGGCTGTTGAACTATTTTGTTTTCTACAAGTGCATGGTAATAACCGGAGATAAAATTATTAATACTCCTTAAGGTCGATTCGCCAGTGAACATAGCGGGTCGATTTTCCATTAACTTCAATAAATTATAACATTCGTGTATCATAAAGTCACTTCTAAGGTCCGTTCATGCAAAAAACTAAGATAATACAAATTAATCAATTCAAAGTTTCTCCTTGTCTATATTCTGTTCTTAATTCACTTCAAATTCAGGAAATCAAAAATGTCAAACTGCACATCCTAAATTGTTTTTACACAGAAGCTTTTGTATAAACTTTTTTAATAGTATATTTAAGGCGTTTAATTGATTTTATATGTTTTTCTTACAGATTTTATCAGCGTTCAGTTGGAAAGAGTTAATGTTAGGGAGCGAAAATTGGACTTTTCTTCCGGAAACAGTTCTGCGCACATTAATAATGTTTATTGTGATAGTGATCAGCCTTCGTATATTGGGCAAACGAGGGGTTAAGCAACTATCTATTTTTGAACTTGTAGTAATTATCAGTTTGGGCTCTGCTGCTGGCGATCCAATGCTTTACAAAGATGTAGGAATATTACCTGCGATAATTGTATTTACCATTATAGTTGCCCTTTACAGTTTTATTACTTACCTAATTGGGAAGAATCCAAACTTTGAAAGGATTATGGAGGGAAAACCTATTTCCCTAATTAAAAATGGAGTATTTTCAGTTCAAAATTTTTCAAAGGAAGCATTAGGCGTAGACGAGTTTTTCGCTTCACTTCGTATGCAAGGTGTTTCTCAATTAGGACAAATTGAAGAAGCCATCGTGGAAAGTTCCGGCAATATCAGCATCTTTTATTTTCCTGACGAAGAGGTAAAATGTGGATTACCGATCATGCCGGATTCTCTAGATTCCTGGAGTGAAGAAATTATTGAACCAAACCATTATGCATGTATCTTTTGCGGCTACACAGAAAAATTAAAAACTACCACAAAATATATATGCCCTGAGTGCAATAAATCCAAGTGCGTAAAAGCCAGTAATAAAAAACGGATACGGTAAATAACTATTTAAGAAGTTGAAAAGAAATTTTTTTCATTTTTCTATCTCTCAGTCTACAAATATTGTAATATTATTAAATCCATCCGAGGGTGTCTTATAAAAAAGTCTGCTCCGATTTAAAATCGAAGCAGACTCTAATTATACATGTAACAAATTAATAAGAATTGTAATTAAAAGAAGTGATAATGTTTTTATCTTTTTTTCTTTTTCACTTCATTTTTCTTTTTCGAATTTTTTGCATTACCAGATCTTGCTTCCGTTTCCTTATTATAATCAACCCAACTTAAGCTGCCATTTTCAGGAAGATTGGAATTATCAATTAAGGTTTTTCGCTCTTTGCTCAACTTTTTGTTAGCTTGTTGAACTGTTTTGTCTGTGCGTATTGTGCCTATCGCTTCTTCATTTAATAAACCGTCTGTATCCCGAACATGTTGAATGGGATCTTTAATAAACTGCCAATTTTCTTTCATCAAAGGACTTTCACCTTCATTCCAGCCTCCTTTAAAATCTTTGCCATTCGACAAATTAAAATACTTATTGCTGAATTTAGGATCACTCTGCAAAATACCGGGAGGGAAATTTGGTTGTATGCTGTCCAAAGCTGCCTGAAACATTTGAAAATGGGCAACCTCTCTCGTCATTAAAAATCGCAATGATTCTTTTACCAAAACATCATCGGTAAATTTCATCAAATTTTCATACACTAGTTTAGCTGTGCTTTCCGCGGCGATATTTAAACGCATATCTACGGTAAGATCACCCATGCCCATAATATAAGTTGCATTCCAAGGATTACCTACGCTATCTGTAAGTGTTGGGCCACCTCCACTTACCAGAAAAAAATGCGGATTTATAAGTGCATCGTGAATATAATTTTCCTTTGCCGGTTTGCCATCCAATAATTTACTGAGGTCTGACTCATCCGCAGCGTTCTTTAATTCTCCGTTCACACCTGTTAGTAACATTTGAATTGTAGCACCAACAATTTCAAGATGACTGAATTCCTCTGTTGCAATATCCATCAACATATCATATACTTCAGGATGGGGTTTTCTGCAACCAAATGCTTGAACAAAGTATTGCATCGCCGCTTTCAATTCGCCGTTTGGTCCACCGAATTGTTCTAATAATAATCTGGCAAATCGAGGATCCGGTTTAGAAACTCTCGCGTTAAATTGTAATTCTTTTACATGATGAAACATAAATAAAATATTAATCTTGAATTTATTACTGAACGTTTTAAGCTGTAATCAAGACTGTCTCAAGTTGTAATTTATATTACCACCGAATGTTAGATTACATCTTGCTTTAAAATGTCAAACCATATGCCAACAAGGCATTATAGTCTTTGTGCCACTAGCCATTCGGTTAATGGGCATTAATATCCTCAATAGTGAAAATATTTAAACAATTAGTCCGGTTTTAAATTCTTATCTTCAATCTGAATGGAACCAACAGGCGGAAAATCTAATTTATCAAAAGTAATCTGATACATTTTTTCAAATCATTCTTCATTTTGAATCGGTTGAAATATTCTCAACCTTTTGTTTCCCTTGTATGAGCAATTTCAGAACAGAGCAACTTTTCTTTAATTATCATATCCTTTTTGGTTTAAGGTCAACGGCACTAAATCAATAGTTGCGTTTTCTTTTTCCCTTTGTTCTTCCACATAGGCAAGTATATTTTGAATATCATCTGCACAAACACATATAAATTCTCCGGGTTCCGCATTATCTATGGCATATTGTATCGATTCAATTTCATCAGAAATTATGATTACTACAGAGTTGTTATTTACTTCATGTATCCCATCTAAAATAAATTTATTAAGTTCTTCTTTGGTTCTGCCCCTGTTATCTCTGTCATGCCTTATTATAATTTTATCAAACATTTGAGCAGCATAACGGCCAAGATTTTTAATATCCTCAACACGTCGGTCACCGGTTGCAGCTATAATTCCAGTTTTTTGAGTTGCATTTATCTGTTCCAGATATTTTTTCATCTGAATATATCCGCCGGTATTGTGAACATAATCCACCATTAATTCGAATTTTTTAAATTGGAAATGATTCATTCTGCCAGGTGTCAATTTGGGTGAAGGAATGAAAGAATTCAGCGCAGATTTAATTTTTTCAATAGGAAAATTACTTAATGAAGCAGCTAATAAGGCTGATAAGATATTTTTAATCATAAACTCGCATTTGCCGGAAAAGGTAAGAGGCACATCGGCTACTTTTGCTATTCTTGTTTTCCATTCACCTTTGCTTATAATAAAATAATCCTTTTCAATAAAAGCTGCGATACCCCCGTCTAGGCAGTGTTTTTTTACGCGTAGATTATTTGCATCCATGCTAAACAATGCAATTTTACAATCCAAATTAATTCTCATTTTATAAACCAAATCATCATCTGCATTTAGAATTGCGTAACCTGAGTCAAAAGTGCTTTGGGGTACTACAGCTTTTACTTTTGCCAGTTGTTCAATAGTGTCAATGTCATTTAATCCCAAATGGTCATCAGTAATATTAGTTACTACACTAATGTTGCATTTATCAAAACCTAATCCAGATCTGAGTATTCCACCTCGTGCACATTCAAGTACTGCAAAATCCACGATGGGATCACGCAGCACAGTTGCCGCACTGGCCGGACCACTACAGTCTCCCCGACAGATAATGTTTCCATCAATGTAAATTCCATCCGTTGTAGTATATCCCGTATGATGCCCTGCTGCTTGTGCAAAATGGGCAATCAATCGTGTAACTGTTGTTTTGCCATTGGTTCCTGTAACGGCAACGATCGGTATATGGGCACTTGTATTATCCGGATAGAGCATATTCAATAAAGGTTCTGCCACATTTCTTGCTGAACCTTTGGCAGGCGAAAGATGCATTCTGAATCCCGGACTTGCATTTACTTCAATCACAGCACCATTTTTTTCCGTTATAGGAATATTAATATCTTCTGCTATAATATCAATACCACAAATGTCTAAATTCATGAGTCTTGCAATACGTTCAGCCATAAAAATATTATCGGGATGCACAAGATCTGTAACATCTCTTGCGGTTCCACCTGAACTTAAATTTGCGGTATCTTTTAATAATAAAATTTCTCCAATTGATAAAATAGAATTAAGTGTAAGCCCTTTTTCTTCTAAAATAGATTGTGTGGCTGCGTCTAATTGAATTTTAGTTAGAACCTTTTCATGGCCTTCGCCTCTTCGATCATCATTATTAGTCTCATTAATCAATTCGATAATAGTAGAAGCACCATCACCCATAATCATTGCCGGCGTACGTTTTGCTACTGCTGCAAGTTTGTAATTGATCACTAAAAAACGATAATCTATACCACTTATAAAACGTTCGATGATAACTTTCCTTGAAATTTTTTGTGCTTCGTAAAATCCATTTCTTGCCTGTTCTATACTCGATATCCTTGTGGTAACTCCCCTCCCATGATTTCCGTTTACAGGTTTGGTAACAAGTGGAAATCCAATTTCTTTAACTGCCTCTTCAAGATCCGTTTTATCATTTACCAGGATACCCATTGGTACGGGAATATAGGATTGGGATAACAAGTTACGAGTAGCATGTTTATCAGAGGCCAGGTCAACGGCTATACTACTTGTTGAGCATGCAAGTGTTGCACAAATAATACGTTGATTGCAACCTTGTCCCAACAAAAATAAAGAACTATTATTAAGTCTTGTGCAAGGAATGTTTCTTCGTTCAGCTTCCTGTACAATAGAAAAGGAACTTGGACCCAATTTTTCTCTATTAGAAATTCGTTTTAAATATTGAACATCTAATTCTACATTATAATCGGATGAATTTATTAAGCTTAGAACCAAATTAATTGCAGCTTTAGCAGCGTATATTCCTGCTCTTTCACTAACATAACAAAATACAACGTGGTATATACCTTTAATATTTGTAGACCGGGTTCGTCCGAAACCGCAATCCATGCCGGCCAAACTTTGCAATTCAAGAGCAATGTGCTCAACTACATGTCCGAGCCATGTTCCCTCTTTTACACGTTCAAAAAAACCCGACTCTACCCCCTCTGAACATCGGTGACTTTTTAAAGATGGCAGCACGCGTTGGAGTGATTCACTAAAACCCTCAATCATATCGGTCGGAAATTGCTCCCATTTTCCAATGTCAAGTTTCATGACAATAAGTTTTTTCCTGTATCCGGACCAGAAGTTTGGTCCGCGCATAACTTTAATATCTATAATTTCCATTATCTTTTAAAATAAATTTAATTAATTTAATATTGATTATTGAAGGATACGAATTTTCATGAGACACTCTGGTTTTCATATTATTATTCAATATAATTTCAGCCGCTGGACCACTTACTGTGATACAAAATGGAGGGACTGAAATGATTTCACTAATACCTGACAAAAGAAAAATTATTGGGATTAGTTTTTTCATTGCAATTTTAATTGAAGCTAATTAAGGTATACAAGTATGGCGAGTTAATTAACTCATAACCCGAAGTATAATTATCATTGTATATATATCTTTTCATTGCACAGAAAAAAATATTTTGATAATAACAAAATAGTCAAACCCTATGCCAGTGGCACATCTGCATGTATTAGTAATACAATTAAATTAAAAATGTGAATTAACATTCTCAGTAGCGTAAATTAATGTACATCATTGTACAGTATGATTCCTGAACTAAATACCACGGAAACTAATTAAAAGTAGAATTTGTAAATTCCGCAACAATGAGAACAAAATGAATTGAAACTATAATTTTGGTAAATTTTCTAAAAATCCCCTAACCGAAAGAAAGTTGCATATGAAAATAAATAATTTTAGGTTAATTAGCGTATTTATTATTTCAATAATTTCTTCTTCACTTTTTTTGACAATTTTAAACCTTTACTTTCATTATCCCATTCTTTTACATCAACTCCTTGTTTTTCCAATTTCTTTTTATTTGCGTCGAAATATTTTCGCTGCGCTTCACTTTTGTATGGCATATTATTCTTTATTAAATGATTTAATTACTTTTTCCAAATTAATTCCTTTGCCAAGCACAGGTTTAAAAATATCACCCACACTATTAATTCTTTCTAACGTATTATGAATAGAAAAATCGCTCATCTTTAATCCTTTCTTTACCTCGTCCCAATGCAAAGGCATAGAAACTGTTGCACCGGGTTTTGGTCGTACCGAGTAAGGTGCTGCAACAGTAGCTTGCGGACGATTTTGTAAAAAATCGATATACATTTTTCCTTTTCTGGATTTTATTATACGTTCTATACTTGTATATTTTGGAATTTCCCGATGGACTAAGGTGGCAATTATTCGGGCAAACTCTCTTGATTGTTCATAGGTATATTTTGCTCCTAAAGGAATATAAATATGTATACCTGTTGATCCGCTTGTTTTTGGATAGGATGTTACACCCATGTTTTTCAAAACTTCATTAGTAACTTTTGCTGCTTCAATAACTTGTAGAAATGTATTTTCTGCAGGATCTAAATCGATGATACACCAATCGGGATAATCTTCTGTTTCAACTTTACTATGCCATGGATTCATTTCTATACATCCCAATGTTGCCATGTATAATAAACTTGCCTCATCTTTAGCAACCAAATATTTTCTTAAACGATTATCTGTTTCACTAGTATAGTCAAATTTTTCTGTCCAATCCGGTGCTATTTCTGTTACATCCTTAAAATAAAAACTCTTTCCGTTAATACCGTTTGGATGACGGTTCATAGATTGAGGTCGGTCTTTTAAATATGGTAAAATGTAAGGAGCAATCTGAAAATAGTAATTTAAAATATCACGTTTGGTAATTTTCTCTTTAGGAAAATATATTTTATCGAGGTTATTAAATTTTATTTCATGACCATTGATTTTTCGCATCTGGGTTGCATCCGAAGGATTTAATAATGTTTTTCGGTCTTTTTTTTCATTGGGGATTAATATTTTACGAGCCATTTTTCCTTTCAAAATTAAAAGGTCATTTGTACTAATTTCCTTTTCTTCAGTAACATCTTTTGCATTTTTATCAGTTCGCATAGATTCAAAAGATGGATGCCGCATTATGCCATCTTTAGTCATTTCCGTAAATTTAACTTCGCAAACCAATTCCGGTTTCATCCAAAATGCAACTGCATGAGGTGGATCGTGTTGAAATCTGGATGGTTTATTTATATCAGGAATTTCAGTGAAAGGAGATTTTTTAATTAAGAAAGGTTTAAATTGTTTAAG
>JAYSYX010000088.1:0-4892 GCA_043727235.1 Bacteroidota bacterium | reverse complement strand
AAATAATATCGAATAAAGAACAAAGAATAAAGAACATTAATCGGTTTATCAACCCATATGCTTTTCCTCCGAATTGAAACTGATTAATAACAAATAACACTCAAAAAATAAAAAATGATAATCGGAACGACAATCCGGATGATTTTCCTTCGTGTTGAAATTGGTAAATAAAAAATAACAATCAAAAAATAAAAAATGATAATCGGAATGCTACCCGGATGATAATCCTTCGCATGATACCTGTTAATCACTAATAAAGAATATCGAACAAAGAATAAAGAACATTAATCGGATAGACAAACCGGATGATTTTCCTTCATATTGAAACTGGTAAATAATAAATAAAAATCAAAAAATAAAGAATGATAATCGGACAGACAACCCGTAAGATCTTCCTCCGAAATAAATTTTGTAAACTCAATATCGAATAAAGAACAAGGAATAAAGAACATTAATCGGAACCACAACCCGAAAGACCTTCCTCCGAAATAATCCCTACATATCTTCAAAACCCAGAACTCAGAACCCAGAACTCAGAACCCAGAACTCAGAACTGTCCTATTTCTTAAGTCCTACTTCCCCTTCCCCTGGAATATTATCAAAACCGTATAAAACATGATCTTAAAATCAATTGCAAGACTCATGTTTTCAATATAGAGAAGATCATATTTCATGCGTTGGATCATTTGATCTACGTCGCTGGCGTAGCCGAATTTTACCATGCCCCAACTAGTTAATCCTGGTTTTACTTTTTGTAAATGTTTATAGGTGGGAGCAATTTGAGTTATTTTATCAATGTAATATTGTCGCTCGGGACGAGGACCAACCAGACTCATTTCTCCTTTAAAAATATTAAATAATTGTGGCAATTCGTCGTAGCGCCATTTGCGCATAATTTTTCCCCAGGCAGTTATGCGTTCATCATTTTCACTTGAGAGAGCAGGACCGCTTTGCTCAGCATCCACAAACATACTTCTGAATTTATAAATCGTAAAAGGTTTATTATTGATTCCTACTCTTTGCTGTTTATAAATTATTGGACCCTTAGAAGATAATTTCACTTTAATTGCAATAAATAAAAATAAAGGCCATAAAATTAATATGGAAATAATGGAAACTGCAATATCAATTCCTCTCTTAATAAATCTCTGCCAACGAGGCATAAGATCAGGATAAATTTCTATGAGCACTGCTCCCAATACGTTGCTCATTTTTACGGAACCTGATAAAATATCATACATATCCGGAACTATCTTGATAACGATATTTCCTTTTTCTGCAAGCGTGTCAATTATTTTATTGAGCAGATGATGTTCAGATGTTTCTATGGCAATAATTACCTCATCAATATTTCGCTCTTCGGTAATGCTTTTGAGTTGTGGTAATTTTCCGAGATTTGGCATGTAGTTCGTGAGTTCACTATCGTGACTTCCATTTACCTCTACATATCCTGTAAATGCATACCCTAAGGATTTTTTATAATTTGTGATCTCCTTATAAATTGCATGGGCACGCTGATCACTGCCGATAATAATAGTATTATAAGCCACAACTCCCTTTTGCAATTGTTTTTTTGCCTGAGTAAGAATTATCATCCTGCTGATGGTGGTCAACAGAAATTGTGCTGAGAATAAAAGAAAGAATAATTGATAATAATCATGATAATCGCTGATATAATCATCAAGCAACAAAGAAAAGAAAATGATCAGAACACCAATAAAAGCAATCACGAAAGTTCTCGTTATTTCGGCCAGACGAGATTTGCGGTAAATATCAGTGTAAGTTCCGGCAACAAAATATAATACCAACCAAATAAGTGGGATTCCAAATATTCCAATAAAAAAGTTAGGGTCGCCTAATATTTGTTCACGGATATTTATGGGGTAATCTTCAATAAAAAATTTGCGATAAGAGAAAAATCCGGCCCATACCAACATAGCCGTTACATAATCAAAGAAAATATATGTTAATATGCCTATCCTTCTTTTAAAACGCATTAATTGGATTCGATGATCTTTAAATTATCAAAATAAATTTGTGCGGTGTCGTTGTTCGGATTAATAGCCCTGAATTCCAAATTATATGATTCCGGTTGATAAGCCGAAAAAAATTGTAAGGTTGGATTTAGATTGACGTATATTTTATTCCAATTTTCTTTTGGTGTGATAGTTAATACCTCATCATAAATTGTGGAGCCTCCTGTAGTATTACACCTTAAATAAACGAGATAATTTAAATCACATTTATAATCTATTTCTAAAAATAACTGGTGGTCGATGGTGCCAAAATAAAGTGGGTCAGTACTCACTCTGAAAGTGTCGAGGTCGGCGGTTAAAGTTGTTATCGCAGATCGCAACCCCTCAAATACATCTGGCACTGAGGTTGTTGTGGTGAGATCTGCCTCGCTCTCAACACTGTGAAAACTATTTCCTGTTTCAAATCTATCTTTAAATATAAACGTAATTGCAGCGGAGGGTTTATAAGTAGACGAAGGATAAAGTGTATCAGTTTCGCCCTCGATTAAATTTCTTGTAATGGTGTAACCATTATAAAACGGATATATCATTCCTGTACCTGATATTCCATTTTCTTTTATTCCGGGATAAACGATGATTTCTGTTTCACCGGATTCTAAAATCGGAACTGTTGCGGGTAATTCGAAAGCTCCGATAAAAATTCCGTTGGCATAAACCCAGGCATCCGTAATTTTTGTGGAGGGATAACCCTGTAATTCTAGATTACAAGTAAAAGTAAAATCATTTATATATACATACGAGGGTATTTTTTCCTCAGGATTGATTATTTCACAACTTCCTATACCCGTAATAAAAATTAGGGGTAATATCTTCTTTAATTTAATTCGCATCCTCGTCCAACTTTAAAATTTCCAACAACAAACTATTTTCTTAATTTCTATATGCAATATTCTTTTCGATCTTATGCAATATCATATGTGCAACTTGTAATGCCCTGTATCCGTCGTCGATGGTAACAGGAGTTTCGGTGTCATTTATAATTGCTTTGGCAAATAACTCCAGTTCCATTTTAATTGCATTTACAGGAATTATTTCCGGTTTATGCAAATGCACTGCTTTCTTTTGAAATGAATTGCCGGTATTTATGTCAATGGTTAACGCATCTTCGCCGGAAATAGCATCTGTGAGCGTCAATATTTCTGTCACATTTTCACCAAAATCAACCGCAATATACGTATCGCGTTGAAACATTCTCATTTTACGCATTTTTTTCATGGAAATACGGCTGGCGGTCAGGTTCGCTACACATCCGTTATCAAATTCAAGACGCGCATTTGCGATGTCGGGTTGGTTGCTTATCACTTTTACCCCACTAGCACTCACGCGTTTTACATTGGATTTTACAATATGTAAAATGATGTCGATATCGTGGATCATAAGATCAAGTACTACCGAAACGTCTGTTCCTCTGGGGTTAAAACTGGAAAGGCGGTGACTTTCTATAAACATCGGTTGAAGGTCTATGCCCTGAACAGCTAAAAAGGCAGGATTAAATCTCTCCACATGCCCTACCTGAGCCTTTACATTTGCCTCATGTGCCAGCGACATCAGATATTTTGCCTCATGCACCGAATTTGCCAGAGGTTTTTCTACAAAAATATGTTTAGCCTTTTTGAGAGCTGACCTGGCACAATCGTAATGTGAAATTGTTGGAGTAACTATATCCACAGCATCTACTGCGTCAATTAATTTGTGAATATTGGTAAATCGCGATACTCCTAAAGTTTTTTCAGCATACAGGGCATTTGTTTCATCCGGATCATAAAATCCCACCAATTCGAAATCAGGTATCTCCTTCAAAAGCTTGAGATGAATTTTTCCGAGATGACCTGCTCCTAAAACGCCAATTCTTACCATGGTTCTATTTGTACAAAAATAGAATTTTAGATGGGAGCAACTAGCAATTTACCATTTTAAATGTCCACCTTTTATCCATTTTGTATTGCTATAGATACATTGGAATAAAATGCTGTAACACAAAATTCGTTTATCTTCACACTGATTTTACTGTATGAATTTGAAGAGTGTTTTATCCGTTTTTTTTATTTTGCCTGTTTTATCAGGGCTGATGTTGTGGCAAGCCTGGCCACCTTTGCAACTCACTTTTTTGGCTTTTGCCGGATTTGTCCCCCTGCTCATCGCAGAAAAGGTGATCAGCGAAACCTATCAAAAATATACGTCTTTAAAGGTTTGGATTAGTTTATATACAGGATTGCTTATTTGGAATTTAACAACAACATATTGGATAAGTAATGCAAGCTTGGCAGGTGGATTATTTGCGAATCTGGCAAATCCTGCTTTAATGTCTGTTCCTTTTATGCTGGCCAGAAATACCAGAAAACAATTTGGCAACAGATTAGGGTATGCTTCATTGGTGTTTTATTGGATGGCATTTGAATCCATTCACCTGAGCTGGGAACTTAGCTGGCCCTGGTTGAGTGTGGGAAATGTTTTTGCTGTTAATCATACATGGATACAATGGTATGAATATACAGGGGCATTTGGAGGAACGCTCTGGGTGTGGATCACGAATTTATTATTGTTTTTTATTTTATACGATAAAATTTTTCCTACTGAAAAAAATACTTCAATACAAAATGCTCTTTCTAAAAAATATATACCTCTGTTTTCGCTGGTATTAATAATATTTATTCCTATTCTTATTTCAAAAATAATTTACAACAGGTATGAAGAAAATGGAAAACCTGTAAATGTAACAGTATTGCAACCCAATTTTGATCCCTATACGGAGAAATTTGATATTCCTTACGCTATACAGATGGAAAAAATGCAGGGATTATCTAAACAGAAATTAACAGATGCCACCGATTATTTAGTTTGGCCGGAAACCTCAAT
>JAYSYX010000087.1:0-4916 GCA_043727235.1 Bacteroidota bacterium | reverse complement strand
TGGGTAGAAGTTGGAGTGCTGGTAGTCAGTATAGATATGGATTTAATGGGCAAGAGCAAGATGATGAAGTGTATGGAGATGGAAATTTAAATACAGCAGAATTTTGGGAATATGATAGCAGGTTAGGAAGAAGGTGGAATGTTGATTTGTATCACCAATTCAGTTCCCCGTATTTAGCATTTAATAATAATCCGATAATTTTTGTTGACCCTTCAGGTGCATGGGTGCCAGGAGTTGATGGAGAGGGAAATATTACCTTGACAGCAGAGGAAAATGATGACTTTAACACATTGGTTGAATTTTTTAAAAACAACTATGAGAGTGGAAAACTTACTCAAGATCAGTTAAATATTTTAGGCAAAACTGTAAGCAATTATATTAATGGACAAGAAGAGGGAAAGGAATCTTTTGCAGGTTTATCTATTAATTTAACGACATCTTTAGGGGGCGTATATCAAGAAATGTCTACGGCAATTATCGAATCAAGAGAAAGAAATAATCCTACGACTTTTGAAATATTGGTCGGGTCAACTTCGCCAAAAAACACATCTGAAAACTATAATTGCTGGGGAACTTGCATTGCAATTAATGAGGGAAAAAAATTGGAGGGTAAAGGAGAATCATGGAATGGAGTCGGTATTCCTTTTGGTTTAATGTTTGACAATCTATTGGAAACAAACTATACACCATCAGATCAAGCTCATGCGATAGTAGGAAGCACAGTTATGAGATGGGATTATCAAACTGGTAATGTTATCGATGAATGCGATCATGGTGCCATATATATGGGTACTGATAGCCAAGGAAATCAATATGTATTTTCTAAAAATGGCTGGGTTTCTCAACCTGCAATTTTTAAAACTACATCTATTGATATCCTTCCCCATTATGGAAAAGTTACTGGTATAAACGCTGGAGAATCCGGATACTATAATTTTAATAATTAAACCTATTAATATGAAACAAATAATTTTAATACTATTTATTACATCCTTTCAAAGAGCAAGTGCTTCAGACACAATTTTCCTCAAATTTATCCATGAATCAGATACATTAAATGTTTTTCTTGATGATATAATTCATATAGATACCATAAACAGTAATATTGAAATAACTCCAAAAATGGCAAGTAAATTACATTTGGAAAGTTATTCCAACGCCCAGATTTTATTAAATACTGGAAATAATTATTGGATAGAAATTTATGTTTCCGATATATTGTCTTCTGAAAAAAAAGGTCCCAATCAAATTTTACTTGTTAATGGCAGCCTATTTATGAATAAATCTAATAAAATGGTTATATCTGGCCAAATTTGGAAAGCAGTCTCAATTAGATATAACAAATAGCATTTACAATATATTAAAAATCTTCTAAATACTAAAAAAGGAAATTGAAATGACTTTCAATTTTTAAGCAACCTAAGTCCAAGTTGTATTTAAGGCTTTATTTTGACTATTCTACCAACTATTTTTGCTATTTTACTTTAAATTAAATAGTCAATTAACAACACTTTGAACTATTACCCTGATTGAGTTGTACACAAAAAGGTGTTAAAAAAGAGCGACTTAGATTGCCAAAAAATGCTGAATTTTATTAAAAATCTGGCAAAGTATGTTAGGCAAATCACCGAATCAAAAACAAAAAAATCTGTTCGCTCCAACCTTAAAGGAAATTGTGAATCCGGGGCATGAATTAGTTATTTTATCCGAAAAGCTTGACTGGAAGGCGATTGAAGAAAAATTTTCAAATAAATATTCTAATACCGGTCAACCTTCCAAGCCTGTTCGTCTGATGGTTGGAGTATTAATTTTAAAGCAATTGTATAATTACGGTGATGAAACGATAGTAGAAGCTTGGGTTCAAAATCCATATTACCAATACTTTTGCGGAGAGGATACTTTTAAATGGGACTTTCCGTTTGATCCGAGTGATCTGGTTCATTTTAGAAAGAGAATTGGGGTAGATGGAGTTAAGTACATTTTTGAATTAAGTGTCGGATTACATACAAAGAAAATTGAAAAGGCCCGGGGATTAAATATTGATTCAACAGAACAGGAAAAGAATATCACTTACCCAACGGACAGTAAACAATATCAAAAAATAATCGGTCGTTGCAGAAAAATAGCTTCAAAAGAAAGCATCTCCTTACGACAAAGCTATGTGATCAAAGAAAAGAAATTACTCAACATCATTCGCTTCTCCAGAAGTAAAAAACAACTAAAACAATCACGTAATGCTTTAGGTAAATTGCGTACAATGGCTGGTCGCATAATGCGAGATGTTAGTCGAAAGCTGAAGGTGCAAAATCGTTACGATTCCTATGAGGAATTAATGACAATATTTACCAGAATTCTAACGCAGGAAAGATCAGATACCAATAAAATCTATTCCATCCATGAACCGCATACTGCCTGTATTGCAAAGGGGAAGCAACATAAACCTTATGAGTTTGGAAATAAAATATCACTTGCCTCCACGGCACACTCTAACATCCTTGTTGCTGTGGAATCATTTATAGGTAACCCACATGATAGTAAAACACTTACGAAAGTATTAGAGAGTGCAAAACAAATTGCAAAAAAAGAATTTAATTATGCCTCTGTAGACAAGGGTTTTAGAGGGAAAAAGAAAATAGGAGAAACTCAAATTATCTATCCTGATACAAAAATAAAAGCCAGCAGAAGCAAAAAAAATAAATTAAGGAATCGCTCTGCAATTGAACCGATAATCTCACATCTCAAACATGATTATAGAATGCTCCGAAATTATTTAAGCGGTGTTGATGGAGATACAATGAACGCATTATTGGCATGTGCGGCATTCAACTTTAAAGCAGCTTTGAGAGAAATCAAAGCAATTTTATCCATTTTTTTGTTCATCTCATTGCGACCGATAAAAATTCATACAGCTCAAAATTCTATTTAGCTCCTTTACACCATAAAAAAAATTGGATAATTTGAGTTGTTAAGGATTAACTAAATATTCAAGATGGAAATGCCTTTTATCTAGAAGTGCCATATTGCTTTAAATAAATTCGATTTTTTTGAGGTAATCTCAATTTATTGATTATTCATTTAGTTTTTAATTCGAATTATATTTAATTTACAGCTATGAACCTAACAATTTTTAAATTAATACCAGATTATTTTTCTAATATTATTAAATTCTACCTTTATTTTGTCTAAATCTTTCCATAAACTACTAGGCGTTATTTGAAGAATATCTAATTCTAAACATTTTAATTGTTTTGGAAAATCATCGAATTTGTTATTAGATAAATTTAGATATTTTAAATATTTTAAATCACATATGTTTCTAGGTAAAGAATTTATATTATTATTAGACAGCGAAATGCCTTCGATATATTCCAAACCTAATAATGCACTTGGAAATTGATTCAAGTTAATCGCATCAAGATCTAATTGATTTAATGTTTGAATGCAACTAAGCAATTTCATTAAGCTATCCATTTCAACTACAATACACCTTGAAAGTGAAATATGCTGTAAATTTAAATTTAATAAATTTTTTGGCATAAAAATTATCGGGTTATTGTCCAGGTATATGTTCCTAAGATTAGTCAACTCGCCAATTTTTTCAGATATTTCTGTTAAATTATTATTAACCAGGTACAATGTGGTTAATTTCGGCAAGTGGGCTAAATTCATAAAAAGGGTATCAAAATTAATTAATTTTAAATTGTTAGCGATAACTATTTCGATGTTCTTGAAATCATGGATATTTTGATAAAAAGAATCAATATTATCGTAGGTTACATTAAAAGAATGTTGCTCTAAATTCATAATTACTACCGTTGCACTAAGTTTAGTTTTGCAACAAACAATAAACATAAATCCAATTATTAATCTTGAACTATAAATTTTCATTCCGGTTTCTTTTTTGCTTCTACTGAGAAAAAGAATTTTAGTGATATTTTGGCTGAATAGGGGTTTTCAGTGTCATTATTTTGATTGTATAAATACACTGCGTTTTTAGAATTATTTAACACAAAATTATTTGTTAGTCCATATTCAATAAATCTCAATTTGGCATTTGTAAGATCAGCAGCACTTGGAGGTCCACCAAAGTTTTTCTCCTGAGTTATTGGCCCTCCGATGGTTGTTTTGGACACATTTGCATTAAAATGTTTTTTATTATATTCGGTTAAAGTCATCCAATCAGACATCGTTTGATTTTCCAATTCCTCTCGTATCCAAGCACCTCCCGGATGTGAATGCCAAACATATTCAAGATTATAATTTTCACCAACCTGTTCAACTACCTTATTATACTCATCACTATTTACTCCTCCGTAAATTTTTCCTAATGTAACACTGGCTGCATCGTCTTCTGGTCCAGTTGGAAATCCATCTTCTGATCTTGCATGTATAAATGTACTCGGATTATCTGATCCATCTGTCAATCCTCTGCCGCAATATTCAGTAAAAGAATTTCCATCATCATTTTTCATTATTTCCTGAATCTCGCCTCTATGACTTTTAGGTGGAAGAATGAAAAATGTATTTTCAGGTAAAGATTCAGTATATATTCCATAATCATCCTTTTTAATTGATGATTTAGTCTGCTCCCAAATCAAATCAATTGTTGTTTGATCCGTAACAATGAAAATTTCAGTTTTATCAGAACCGTCACTACCAATATATTTTCCACCTTCTGTATAATAGTCGCTATCGCCATTTGGATCTAGAAAAATTATAGGATTATTTGAAAATGCAAGATAGCCACTAAACCAACCTTTTGAAATAGGATCTAGATTCCACCTTCTCCCAAGACGAGTATCATATTCCCAAAATTTTGCTGTATTTAAATTTCCATCTCCATACACTTCATCATCTTGCTCTTGCCCATTAAATCCATATCTATACTGACTACCAGCACTCCAACTTCTACCCAC
>JAYSYX010000086.1:0-2018 GCA_043727235.1 Bacteroidota bacterium | reverse complement strand
ATGGTAAAAACAAATCCCATTGGTGTAGAGCATTTAATTGATTCACCTGTTGCACCAACCGATCCTGGTTTAAGCTTCCTGGCAATAAAAGGGATAGATGGGGAGTGGATAGCAGTTGTAGGAAATTATTCTTTACACTATGTTGGCGATTGGCATGTTGATTCTATTTCAGCAGATTATTTTGGTGAATTTTCAACGCAAATAGGAAACCTGTTAAATGCGAATGAGGCCTTTGTAGGTATCATGACTAATGGCACCAGTGGGGACGTTAATATCTGGGACTTTATGGAACCTAACCGATACCCAAAAGAACTGTTAGCCAAAACTAAAATTATTGGAAAGGATTTAGCCGATAATGTTTTTAATCAAATACAAAAAGCTAAATGGGATGACAACCCATCATTGCAGATTGAGTATAGTGAAATACCAGTAATCGTAAGCAAACCTACAGTTATCGAACTTGAAAGTGCTAAGAAAATTGTTCAACAAAGTGACTATGATACGATTAGTATTGATGAAATTGGGATGATAAAGATCTATGCAAGGGAACAAGTATTATTAAATGAATATCCGGATATTTCTGTAACCAGGGTACAGGCATTAAGAATTGGTAATCTTGTAATTGGTGCTTTAGGTGGTGAGTTTTTTGCCGAAACAGGATTATGGCTAAAAGAAAGAATGCAAGGGCAAAATTATTTCACCATAACATTTGCGAATAGTTATGATGGATATGTGGCTCCTTCTCATGAATTTGAAAGAGGGGGATATGAAACCTGGAGGGCAAGAAGCAGCTACCTGAAAGCCGGTTCAGAAGAGACCATAAAAAACGGATTATTGAAGTTGTTAAAAAATGTTTGTTTAGAAAAGTAACCGGATAGGGGATTATTCTTTTACGATTATCAATCTGTATAGATTTATGTTGCAAGTTTCTCAGCTCTTTGTTTACCCCGTTAAATCCTTAGGAGGTGTACAATTAGCCACAAGTGAAATTACTAACAAAGGATTAAAGCATGACAGAAGGTGGATGCTGGTTGATGATCATTTATCTTTTATTACTCAACGGGAATGTCCGCAAATGTCACTGCTGGAAGTACAAATAGGAAATGGTTTTCTTATAATCAGCGCCAAAAAATTTAATAATTCCGATTTAGTAATTCCCTTTGATGAATTTGATAATGGACTATATGATGTTACCATCTGGAATGCTGTATGCAGGGCAAATGGAACCAGTAAATATATTGACCAATGGTTTAGCGACATACTTAAAATAAACTGTCGGTTGATGTATATGCCCGATGAAACAATGCGGCCAGTAGATACCACTTCGGGATATGCGCCAAAAGGAAAATTTACCTCCTTTGCAGACGCCTACCCGTTTTTAATGCTTAGTGAAGAATCTTTGAATGATTTAAATGACCGCTTGCAAACGCCGGTTTCAATAAACAGGTTTAGGCCCAACCTCGTATTTACCGGCGGCGCTCCTTATTTTGAAGATAAGTTGGAAGATTTTGAAATAAATGAAGTGAAATTTACAGGATTGGAAAATTGTGCCCGCTGTTCCATCATTACTATTAATCAGGAAAATGCAGCTATTAGTAAAGAACCCCTTAAAACCTTATCTGCTTATCGCAGATGTGGAAACAATGTTTGTTTTGGTAGAAATGTAGTTCATTCGGGTACAGGTAGAATTAGTGTTGGCGATAAAATTTTAATTGGGTAATATGTTTTTTAAGCGTTTTACATCAAATATTTTAGTTTGACCATTAAAAATTGAATGAAAGTATTAGAATTTGAATTTATTCAATTACACCTTTTTTAGAAGCAGGTATAATATTGTTGATGTCATGTGTAATTTACAAATAGCAGTTTGGTTACAGTTGGGGAACTGTTAATTCCATCCCATGTTACAAATCAATCGTTTATAATATTCTGCCTGTATTTTTATACGGGCTTACTATTTTTCAGATATATTGTAGTATGAATTTAGGAATTTGTTATTTATTTATGATCTAAATGAA
>JAYSYX010000085.1:0-13700 GCA_043727235.1 Bacteroidota bacterium | reverse complement strand
TGAAACTGCTCATGGATTGGCTTTGGGATTGTTTAAAATGGCTCTGTGGATACCTGGGTATGGATATTTTCACGATAGATATTATTTGAAATGTCCTGGGGGATTGGATAGAAAGGTGTTTGGTATTTCGTTTAAAAATCCCATAGGACTTGCGGCAGGATTTGATAAAAATGGAGCCTATATTCCATTGATGGCGCGATTAGGTTTTGGACATATTGAAATAGGTACAGTAACTCCCTTAGCACAATCAGGAAATGAAAAACCGAGGTTATTCCGCTTGAAAAAGGATGAAGCATTGATAAACAGAATGGGATTTAATAATGATGGTGTTGATGTGATGGTAAAGAACCTAAAACGAGCTAAAGTTATTAATGCAAGAAAAAAATATAAGGTGATAATTGGCGGTAATATTGGAAAAAATAAATCCACTCCAAATGAAAATGCCTGGCAGGATTATGTGATCTGTTTTGAAAAATTATTTGATCACGTGGATTATTTTGTAGTGAATGTTTCTTCTCCAAATACTCCGGGTTTAAGGGAATTGCAGGAAAAAGAACCATTAAAGAATATTATTAATAAATTGCAGGATTTAAATAATAAAATGCCGGCATCAAAACCTATATTATTAAAAATAGCCCCTGATCTCAGCACGGAACAATTAAAAGATATTGTAGAGATAGTTCGGGAAACAAAATTATCGGGAGTAATTGCTACAAATACAACCATAGAAAGGAACGATCTAAAAACTACAAAGGAAGAGATAGAAAAAGTTGGCAGTGGTGGTTTAAGTGGTAAACCGCTTACTAAAAGATCCAATGAAGTTTTATGGTTTTTAAGAAGAGAATTGGGTAATGAAATTCCCCTTATCGGGGTTGGCGGAATTATGGATCACAACGACGTTACCGAAAAAATCAACCGCGGCGCAAACCTTGTGCAGATCTACTCGGGATTGGTTTACGAAGGGCAGGGGATGGTGAGGGAGATAATTAGCAAATTAGCAAATTAGCCAATTAGCAAATGGGGAATCATGGAAAGAGGGTATTAATAGACCTCATTGTTATTTAATAGGATAATGGGAATTTGTCAATTACAATTAAGTATTGTGGGCTGAAAAAAAGTAAGCCACGCACCTGCCTGCCAACGTCGTCAGGCAGGTGCACGAATAAAAAAAATTAAATAAATACATTTAACTATGCAATAGACTGTTCATTCGTGCATTCGTGGCCTACTTTTTTAACCTACTCTATAGACAAAAAAGTTGCACCAATAATAAATTAATTCGAGGATACTTCTTCATGCAGCATTAGGCGCTTCATTAAATTTTTTATGTTTGCCACTGAGTTTTCCAAAGAAAATTATTACCGGAAAAATTACCTTTTTTACAAAAGTGGGGATAACAGAGACATCGAATTCACTTTTATATTTAGTTATCAAATATGCTGCATCAAAACCACCGGGTTGGCCATTGCCTTCATCCATTAAACGGTAAATATTTTCAAGATAATAAATGATGTTATTGGCTGGACTTATCCATCCGCTGCATTTTAATATTGTGTCTCCGGCATTCCAGAAGCGATGATAAATGCCGGCCTTAAATTCAATGGTTGTGCCAACACCTCCAAATTGTTCTTCACCACCAAGGGTCTGAAATCCTATTTTTCCCTCCTTCACAGTAAGGGATTCATCCTGTTTAAAATGAACATGCATAACCGGTCCACAGCCGGGAGCAACCTCATTTTCTACTAATAACATTTCTTTGCCGTTCTCATGAACGATCTGCAAAAAGATGAGTTTTTCACCATGTTTGTTTTGAATTGTGTGTGGTAGTTTGTATTGTTTCATAGTTGTTGTATTTTTGGACAATGTCCAAAGATAAGGAAATAATTAGGACAATGTCCAAAAAAAATTCAAAAAAAAATTTGATCCTGCATAAGGCCCTCAAATTATTTAACGAAAACGGTATTGAATACGTTGGTGTTCGCGAGATTGCGGCAGATCTTGGATATCGCGTCGGAAATATCACTTATTATTTTCCTACCAAAAATGATATTATAGAGGGGTTAACCGCACAGCTGGTGGAATTAAACTTAAAATTGTTTGTTCCAGAGCCGGAGCCAACAGTAAGCGGTTTTTTAAAAATGTATGCACAAGTGTTTGAAAATCAGTATGAATACCGCTGCTTATTTATCAATTTCATTCATCACCTCGAACAAAACAAAAAATTTGAACAGGAGTATATTTCGCGGCAGGAAAAAAGATTTGAATTACTTCGGGAAAATATGGCGGCTTTGTCGGCAAATAACTATTTAAAGTCAAAGGTTGATGCTGAAAAAATAGAAGATTTGGTTTCCGGAATTGGTTTCATTTCGCGTTTCTGGTTATCGGAGGCAAGGGTTAAATTCAAACATGCATCTAAAAAGAAGCTTTTCCAACACTATCTCAGCTTATTGGCAAATTTCATCTCACCTTATTGTAATACAAAGGGGAAAAACGAAATAAAGGAATTTATTGCCAGCCTTTAAGTTTTGTCCCTTAGTTGGAAACGAACTTTCCAACCCTCAATATTGTAACTTTGTGCACAGTTATGTCGAAAAACGGAAAGATATTAGTTGCCATGAGCGGTGGAATTGACAGCACCGTTACTGCCATATTATTGCACGAACAAGGGTATGAAGTAGTTGGAATCACCATGAAAACCTGGGATTATGCAACCAGCGGTGGCAGCAAAAAGGAGACCGGCTGCTGCAGTCTGGATTCCATTAATGATGCGCGACAAATAGCAGTGGAAAAACAATTTCATCATTTTATAGTGGACATACGGGAAGAGTTTGGCGACTATGTTATCGATAATTTTGTAGATGAATACCTCTCAGGAAGAACCCCAAATCCATGTGTATTATGTAATACCCATATAAAATGGGAAGCTCTGTTAAAACGCGCTGATCAAATGGACTGCGAATTTATTGCAACAGGTCATTATGCTCAGGTAAATAAAAATCCTGAAAACGGTCGTCATTATATATCAAAAGGTCTGGATGAAAATAAAGATCAGAGTTATGTTTTGTGGGGATTAAATGAGGCTTGTATGGCTCGGACAAAATTTCCGGTCGGTAATATTAGAAAGTCGGAAATTCGCAATATGGCCAGAGAAATGGGTTATATCGATCTTGCCAATAAAGCCGAGAGTTACGAGATCTGTTTTGTTCCCGATAATGATTATCGCGGATTTTTAAAAAGAAGAGTGGATGGTTTGGAAGAACGGGTTGACGGAGGATTATTTGTAGATGCGGAAGGTAAAATATTAGGTAAACATAAAGGATATCCTTTTTATACTATTGGACAAAGAAAAGGATTGGGAATTGCCTTAGGGGACCCCTATTTTGTTACAGAAATTGACCCTATTACTAATGTTGTAGTGTTGGGTAAAGAAGATGCTTTATATAGAAACGGGATGTTCGTGCATCATCTCAATTTGCAGAAATACGATACTTTGCGTTTAGGATATGAGGCAATAACTAAGATCCGCTACAAAAATGCAGGAACGGAAAGTGTTTTATATTTGGAGGATAAAGATCTTATGAGAATTGAATTTGATCACAATGTGAGCGCAATTACACCCGGACAAAGCGCAGTGTTTTATGAGGGAAATGATGTTATTGGCGGGGGACATATTTTGAGTTCATTCAGGACAGAAAATGGTTTGTAACAGCAAATAAAATGAATTACAAAAACGCAGGAATTAATCGATCGAAATTTCGTGCAATTTCGGGTGCATTTATTTTTGCATTTGCCATCTTGTTCTTTTTTAGTACCTGTGAACCTGACACTTCATTGGAAGAATTAAAAACCGCTGAGTCTTATTTCCCACTCGCGATTGGAAAATATATCGTTTACTCCGTTGATTCTATCAGATACCACGAGGTTGCTCCAACCGATACTTCCTATTTCGAGGTAAAAGAAATGATTGTAGATACATTTTACGACAACGAAGCGCGCCTTAATTATAAAATTGAACGTTTTTCCAGAACATCTGATACAGCTGACTGGTTTTTAGTAAATGTCTGGAGCGTATTATATACTGAAAATCAGTTGCAAAAAATTGAAAATAATTTACGATTCATTAAATTGGTTGCCCCTTTAAAAAATGATATCACTTGGGAAGGGAATATTTATTTAGGAGGATTGGAAGACATTCCGGTTGATGAGGATTGTAACAATCTTATATACTTGGAAGATTGGGATTACACCTATAAAAATGTGGATCAACCATATGCAGTAAATGGATTTGAATTCCTGAAAACAATAAAAGTAATTCAGGAAGGCGACTCCAATTTAATTTGGTTAGATTACGCAGAGGAGATCTATGCAGAAAATGTGGGATTAGTACAAAAAGACTTTTATCATTATTACACCCAGGATCTTTCCTGTCCCGAATGCCCTTGGGTAGAAAGAGTGCAATGCGGATATAGTGTGAAGATGAGGGTTTTGGAGTGGGGAGGATAGGTAATTGACAATTGATAATTGATAATTGACAATTGGAACAGCCAAAAATAAATTGAGAATTGATAATTGACAATTGACAGCGCCTCGACCTCACAGGTTTTGGAAACCTGTGCAGGTCTGAGGAAGGGGAAAAAATTGATAATTGATAATTGACAATTGGAACCATCAATACCCTCGACCTACGAGGTTTTTTTTAACCTGTGAGGTCTGAGGGAAGGGAGAAAAAAATTGACAATTGGAGCAGCCACATTCACGATAAAATTTTAATTTTATTTTCTATTTCCACGTCTCCTTAAATATTAAAAATGCTACACGAAAATATTAAAACGATAATTTGGGATCAATTTGGTGGGAGCATTGATATGCTGGAAAACGCTATCGTTGATTGTACCGATGAATTATGGATAGCAGATAATAAATATTGGTATATCGCTTATCACACCTTATTTTTTCTTGATTATTATTTATCGGATGAATCCGATAATTTTCATCCTCCTTCACCTTTTACCTTATCGGAAATGGATCCTGAAGGTATAATGCCTGAGCGGGCTTATACAAAGGAAGAATTGGTGATATATCTCCGTTTTTGCAGAAAAAAATGTCACGATTTGATATATGGTTTATCGCCGGAAAATTCGGAGAGAAGGTTTATCAATTCGTATAGAAATTATAATGTAGTAGAAATATTACTCTACAATATGCGACATGTACAACACCATACTGGTCAGTTAATATTGTTGTTACGACAGCATTTGGGCCAAGGTTCAAAATGGGTATCGCAATCCAAAGAAAAATTGGGAGAATTATGAAATCTTGTTAATTTAGGCATCTGTTCATTGTATTCAAATAAATACCTTACATCAATCTATGTTGCCATTAATCTTTTTTGTTGTAATTGGATTTCATATCGCAGCAAATAAACTTGTGGATCAAAAGAGAATATTAAATGGCAGAATTTTCGTTTTGACAGCAGTTTTCTTTTTGTATTTGTTTGTGTTTCCCGTTATCTTCACAAGAACATTGCCTGAAGCAGAGGGAGTGCAATGCGGAATGCCCTTACTTGCACTATTGTTTGCATTTTGGATCGGTGGTAACTTAATCGCAATTATAACACATGTAATTTATTATGTTGTGAACGGCAAAGAAAAGATATATCCTGAGGATTAAATTCATATTTCAAATTTTCAATTTGTTTTTAACCAACCTGTAATACTTAATCGCGGTTCATTGGTAAGCAGAACCTCATGCTCGATTTCACTGCTTTTGAAAAACACACACTTACCACTAATTGGTGAAATCATCTGTTGTTTTTCCAATTGATGTAAACACAATTCTCCCCCATCTCCCTTTTTCCAATCGGAATTTAAGTACATGATCATGGAGAAAGCCCTGCTTTTGTTATTTTGAAATTGGTCAATATGTTTTTTATAAAAACTATCCTTTTCATACAATGCATAATGAAACTCATATCCTGTAATTCCTGTATAACAACTCCTATTTAAAAAGAGAATGAATTTATCCATCAGATCAAAAAAACTGTTTTCTGAAGCATTCTCGTGTTTACGGTCTAACCAGTAGATCTTATCACTTCGAACAGATATGTTATGAGTTATCATTAAACTATTACCCATTCCGGCAGAAACAAATTGATTATCCGCATAAAGTAATAATAAGTTCTCTTTCAATAAGGTTGCAAGTGAGTCACTTATAAAGTGATCCGAAATGCCCACATTATTATCAATAAAACTTTGGATAAGTGTATCAAAGGAACTTTGCAATATATTGGTTTTAGTCTATAATGGCATAAAACCAATAAGAGTATAAAGGTAGCTGTTATTTTAATGGTAAACGCAATTATATTCCTGCTAAAATTTCAATATAAAGGATATTATTGCCAGTTCACAGACAAATTGAATGGTTATACCTATTTTTTCAAATTCTGATGTTGCAAAGGAATAGTTTTACATTCACTTTCATCAAAAAACATTTCTAAATCTATGTATAGCATTCAAACTAAAGACCTCAGTTATCATTTTTCGCCACAGGAAATGGTATTAAATAATATATGTCTTCAGATTCCTAACGGTTCCATATATGGTTTTTTGGGTCCAAACGGGGCAGGAAAAACAACCACTCTTCGTCTATTATTAGGATTGCTTTCAAATCAACAAGGTGATATTAAGATCTTCAATAAACCTTTATTTACTCATCGAATTGAAATTTTGAAGAACATTGGTTCACTTATCGAAAGTCCTTCTATTTACACACATTTAACAGCTACAGAAAATCTGTGTGTTTGGCAAAAATTATATCAATGTCCTATGCATAGAATTAGAGCAGTGCTTGAGTTGGTTGGCCTTTCCGCGGTCGGTAATAAAAAGGCGGGTAAATTTTCATTGGGAATGAAACAACGGCTCGCGATTGCCGTGGCTTTATTGCATGAACCAAAATTACTGATACTGGATGAACCAACTAACGGATTGGATCCAAATGGAATTTTAGAAATGAGAATTTTATTGCAGAAATTAAATGCGGAACTTGGTATTACGATACTTATTTCCAGTCATATTTTATCAGAAATTGAAAAATTAGTCACGCATATTGGAATTATCCACAAAGGTGTTTTGCTGATGCAGGGAACTTTGCAAGAATTGATGAGCAAACAACATATGACAAATTTTATAGTATTGGATACCAGTGCCAATGATAAAGCATTTTCCATCCTTTCACAAGATATTCCTGATTTGCAAATTAATAATAACAAAATCATCATGCCTTTTCTGGAAAAAAATAAGATAGCTGAGATAAATGCCTTATTGGTAAGCAGTGAAATTGATGTTTATGAAATTTCACCGGAAAAAAATGATCTCGAAAATGTATTTATGCAATTAATAAACAAAAATTAATATGAAAATTTCAATATTCCATAGTCTTAAAAGCGAATTACTAAAGATAAAAAATACAGCAGCATTATGGCTGGTTATTGGTGGATCTCTTTTTATACCATTAATAATGATCATTATTCAAATAAGTTATCCGGATAAAACTGCCGCAAAAAATCTTTCTGAAACTTTTTGGATATCATTTTACAATGAGTCCTGGCAATCGATGGCCATGTTTTTATTGCCAATGGGAATAATTTTAGTCACGAGTATGTTAACCCAGTTGGAATTCAAGAACAATACATGGAAACAGTTATATAGCAGTCCTCAACCACTTTATTATATATTTTTAACAAAACTCAACGTGATATTACTCCTTATGCTCCTTTTTCTATTGCTTTTTAATGTGGGGATCTATATTTCAGTTTTAATTCCGGCTTTACTATTTGATAGTATTCCTTTTCCAACGGAGCGATTTCCCGTTCAGCACCCTTTAAAATCCAGTGCTTTATATTTTATCGATTGTTTGCCGATAATTGCATTGCAGTATCTGATCAGCCTTCGGTTTAAAAATTTTCTTGTACCTGTAGGAGTTGGATTTGCACTCATCATAGCCTCCATGTTTGCACTTTCCTGGGAATACGGTTATGTATTTCCATACACCTACACTTCATTAAATTATTTTCAATCCACCGGTGCAGGTAGTAGTGCTGCTGACATAAGTTTTCATTGGTTAGCCCTTGGCTACTTTGTCTTGATTAACTTTGTGAATTATTTAATCTTCAGCAGGAGAACGGAAAAGGGATAAAATAAGTGAACATTAATTTAAATATGAGCAACACGGGTAAATAATAAAGAAATGAGAAAAATAGCAGTCATTCTTTTACATTTTGGTTATTGGTCAATGTATATATTTCTGTTATTTGTATTCTTTGTACTCAACGCCGCAACACATGAGAATTTTGATTCGGACAAGTTTAAATTTTTTGTAGATTGGCTGGAGTTAGTTTCGGCATTTGCATTAGCACCCGGAATATTAGGATTTTATGCCGGATATTCCATTCTATTTAGAAAGTATTTGGTCAAAAGAAAAATAGGCGCGCTTTTTCTAACCGGGTTTCTGATAGCAGCTATCAGCGGAGTAATAGGAGCTCTGCTACTTAGTATATTAAAAGGTTCAGATATTATGTTTGCTGATGGATGGAATTCTGCAATACCTGAATTAATTATGATGTGTTTTATTGGAGCGATAAATTGTATTATCGGATTGGTATTACAAGGATTTATTACATCCTATTCCGATATTAAATGGAAAGAGGATCTAAATAGAAAAAATTATGAAATGGAACTCGCTATGATCAATGCACAAATAAATCCTCATTTTTTATTTAATACTTTGAATAATATCGATGCCTTAATACTAAACAACCAAACGGTTGCTTCAGCCTATCTGAACAAACTCTCCGATATTTTACGTTTTATGTTATATGAAACCAAAAGCGAAAAGATCCCTCTTTCTCAGGAGCTGCTTTATATTGAAAAATATATTGATCTTCAAAAGATACGCACCTCGAATCCAAATGCCATAAAATTGATAATAGAAGGCGAAGTTGGTGATAATAAAATACCACCACTGTTATTTATCCCCTTTATTGAAAATGCTTTTACTCATACGCAATTAAGTGGAGATGAAAATAGTGTTTATATTTATTTTTTGATAGATAGAAATAATATTCAGTTTATTTGTAAAAATTATTTTGACAAAAGTTTGCCAAAAACGAAACTTGTTGGCGGTTTGGGAATTGAACTTATAAGGAAACGCCTGGAATTACTCTTTCCTGATAAACATTTATTAGAAATCAAAAATGAAAGCGATATTTACACTGTTAAATTAAGTATTTACGAAAATGAAAATTCAATGCATCATAATTGAGGATGAGCCCCTTGCTGCTGAAAAGTTAAAGGGATTTGTGACTAAACATCCCAATTTGATTTTGCATTCCATCTTTAATACGGGTGCTGATGCATTGGTTTTTCTTCAATCAAATACAATTGATCTTGTATTCATTGATATAAATTTGGGAGAAATTTCGGGAATCAGAATTTTAGAATCTTCAAAAATATCTGCCAATGTCATAATTACCACCGCATATTCAGAATTTGCATTAAAAGGTTATGAACTTAATATAACTGATTATCTGTTAAAACCCTTCACCTTTGAAAGATTTATGCAGGCAGTGAATAAGGTTATAAATCCGCTTCCAAAACGGGAATCTATTGATCAGGCTTTTACATTTATAAAAACAGAGTACCGACTGGAAAAAGTATTGTTTGACGATATTCTGTACATAGAAGGAATGGGTGATTACAGAAGAATTTTTACCACCCACAAAAATATTATGACTTTGCAAACATTTAAAGAATTGGAGCAGGAATTTCCCAAATCAATTATTTGCAGAGTACATAAATCTTACATGGTGAGTTTGCAAAAAATTGATTCAGTTCAAAAGGATGAAATAAGTATAGGATGCAAAATTATTCCCATCTCCGAAACGTATAAAAAGGATTTCCTAAATCTGATAAGGTCTTCCGACTAAACTTAAATGGGCTAAAATTGATGCCTTTGGTTGCCATCTGACAATACTCCGACAAAGCGAGGGAAATAATTTGTATCTTTGAAGTAAACAATTTATAAGTGAATTTAGTGATGAAAAAACAAGTTTTCCTGCTGATCCTGGCTCTCGGTTCACTATTCTCTGCATTTTCGCAAAATATTAACCTCTTACCATCCCGCGGTTCGGCAACGGAATATTTTATTGATGGAGTTAAGATCACATTTAACCCCGCAAAACCAAAAGTTAAATATTGGATTTATTTCAGTGATAAGAATAATTCAACTTATTCTAAATATAAACCAGATCAATTCCTTTCTCAAAGGTCAATCGACCGAAGAGCGAAATTTAATATAACAATTAATGAAACAGATATCCCTGTGTGTGATGAATATATTCAAGAATTAAATAATTTAAGTATTTCCATTGAAGTTCAGTCGCGCTGGTTGAATGCAGTTAGTGCATTTTTAAATGATGACCAGATCATTAAAATTTCACAGCTGTCTTTTGTAAGTCAGATCAGTATAGTAAATAAATATTCGGCTGTTGATGAAAATACTTTACCATTAAATAATCAGGTTTTTTATAAAACTGCTGCCGTAACTGATATTACAAGTGTTTTTGGCTCCGCAAAAAATCAAATTGAACAAATTAATCTGGATACCATTCTCGAGCTTGGATACAGAGGTGGTGATATGGTAATGGCCGTAATTGATGCGGGATTTTTCGGAATGGATACTGCAACGCTATTTCAAAGTATGTGGGAAAAAGATCAGATACTCGGGTTTCATAATTTTCCGGATGATAATGATCAGGTCTTTAGTATTTATTCGGGTTATCATGGAAGTTGGGTTTCCAGTGTCATCGGCGGTGATATCGACAGTGTATTTTCAGGTTCTGCTCCTGATATAAAATTATTTTTATTCAGAACAGAAATTGCAGATAGTGAATATGTAGTGGAGGAAGATCATTGGTTGGAAGCAGCGGAATTAGCAGATTATTTAGGAGTTGATCTTATTAATTCATCACTTGGATATACAACTTTTGATGATACTCTTCAAAATCATACCTATGCAGATCTGGATGGAAATACTACTGTTGTAACCAAGGCTGCAGATATGGCCGCATCCAAAGGTATTTTAGTTTGTAACAGTGCCGGAAATGAAGGCGCAAATGCATGGCATTATGTTTCCATGCCTGCTGATGGGGATAGTGTTTTTTCTATTGGAGCTGTGGATACATCCGGATTTCATGCCTGGTTCAGTGGTTATGGTCCAACCAGTGATGGGAGACTAAAACCCAATGTGGTTGCACTAGGTGTTGGTTCTGCAGTGTTAGATCCAAGTGGAAATATTTATAATTTGAGCGGAACCTCATTTGCCTCTCCACTAATTGCGGGTGCATGTGCAAGTTTGTGGGGCGCATTTCCCTATAGAACAAATATGGAAATTATGGAGGCAGTACAACAAAGCGCCAATCTGCATTTAATGCCAAATGATACCATGGGATATGGAATTCCGAATTTTGGTCTCGCTTTTGAAATTCTGAAAGCTAAGGAACCGGAGGATACTGTGATCATTGAAGATACCACGCTTGTTTCGATTGAAGTGTTGCCAAATCCGGCAAGTAATTTCTTTTCTGTGTTTATTGAAAGTCATTTAAATGAAAATGCAGAAATTCGAATAATAAATTTGCAGGGAGAAATGATGTATTCAGAAAATGTTTATCTTCAAAACAATCTTAAAGAATCATTTACAATACCAATAAACGAACAATATGCAGCGGGAATTTACATACTTTCTATTTTAACTAAAAATGCTAAACAAAGTTTGCAAATTTTTGTTAACTAAATACTAATATCAATAAATTATATTTGATCAATGAAACAATTAATGTTACCGGTTTTTTTCTTTGCGATGGGTTTAACGAATGTATATTCGCAATTACATACTGTAAAAGAATTTGTTGATACACGCATTACATTTTCAGAGACTAAATATTGGATTTTTTTTACTGATAAAAATAATTCCAGATATTCAATAGAAAAACCGCAGGAATTTCTCTCTCAAAAGTCAATTCAAAGGCGGCAGAAAATGGATATTCCTATTCGGGCCCTAGACCTTCCTGTCAGTAATGCATATGTTAAAGCAGTTCAGAATTTAGGAGTAGAAATTGTAGTTCAAAGCAGATGGTTGAATGCAGTAAGTATAAAAATCAGATCAGAGCATCAACTTGGGTTAATTTCGATGTTGCCATTTGTACATAAAATTGAATACGTTAAAAAATATCAGCGTGTAGATGAAACATTGCCATTGGATAATTCGTCATTTTTCAGGACTACCGATGTTACCTCAAACGATTACGGTGCTGCTTTTAATCAAAATCATATGATTGATATTGATTTTTTACATTCTTTAGGATACACAGGTCAAGGAATTACTATTGCAGTTTTGGATGGCGGATTTTATGGTGTCGATATTGGGGAAGGATTTCAAAGTTTTTGGGATAAGGATCAAATTATTGAAACAAGAAATTTTGCGGAGGACAATGATAGTGTTTTTCACAGCAGCACACATGGCAGCAATGTGTTGAGCATTATGGGTGGAGATATGCCGGGAGAATATATAGGAAGTGCACCCGATGCGAAATTTTATTTATTCAGAACAGAAGTAACATCCAGCGAAACAATTGCAGAGGAGGATTTTTGGGTGGAGGGAGCAGAGTACGCAGATTTTGTAGGTGCAGATATCATTAATTCATCCTTAGGATATACAACTTTTGATGACACACTACAGAACCATACCTATGAAGATCTTGATGGCAATACTGCTGTTGCGACAATTGCTGCAGACATAGCAGCAAGTGTTGGAATATTAGTTTGTAATAGTGCAGGAAACGAAGCAGCAAGCAGTTGGCATTTTATTGGTGTTCCCGCTGATGGTGATAGTGTATTTACGGTAGGAGCAGTGGATGCAAATGGAAATTATGCAACTTTCAGTTCTGTGGGACCTACGGCAGATGGAAGAATAAAACCCAATGTATCCGGTCAGGGTGCAGGTACTGCATATATAGATCAGACTGGAAATATTTTAATCGGTAGCGGAACATCGTATTCCTCTCCTTTAATTGCGGGAGCCTGTGCAAGTTTATGGAGTGCTTTTCCTGAATTGACCAATATGGAAATTATAGATATTGTTCAGAAAAGTGCTTCGCAATACACAAATCCCGATTATTTATTGGGATACGGAATTCCAAGTTTTGCAAAGGCCTATATTGAATTAAAAGGATTAAATATCAGTGAAACAAACTTGCTCACCATAATTCCAAATCCGGCAGAATCTTTGACTACTATAATCATTAATGGTTCAGAAACATCAGATGCTATATTAAATGTATATGATATCGCTGGTCATATTCTTTATACTACGGAAATAAAACTTTCAACCGGTGAACTCTCTGCTACTACCTTGAGTAATCTCGATCATTTAGCTTCAGGACTCTATTTTGTTCAGTTAATTGGAGATGTTTACAGCGAAACAAAAACCTTAATGGTTAAATAATTTTATTACTATCTCCGGCAAATTCTTCTGGTTTTTCTGATCTTTATACTTACATTTCGATTTTTACTTTATAAATTTTTGTGTATGAACGCAAATGAACAATGTATAACAACATTTTATACTGCATTTCAAATTAAAGATTA
>JAYSYX010000084.1:0-13718 GCA_043727235.1 Bacteroidota bacterium | reverse complement strand
AGATAATAATACGGGAACGGATTCAAAATTGGAATTGCGCAAGGAACAATTAAAGACCATGATATTTAATCCTGGAGAACCTGTAAACGACATTCCTTTAATTAAAAATAAAATGGAAATATTCAGTGAGGAAATGATTCCCTTTTACGATTATTCCATTTCATCGCAGCGGTACGCAACGGGGGTTGATTGTTATGTATTCAGCATAAAGAAAAAACCGGATGTACAAAAGGGAGAAGATGTTGTAATAAATGAATTAACTACCTGGTTCGATAAAAAAACGATGCAAATTGTCTCACGAAAATATAGTCTCAGTTATTTTACTTCTCTTTTTGATTTTGATGTTTCCATGGATGTAAAATTATCTGTTGTAAATGGTTATCAGGTGCCAACTTCTGTGATATATAACGGCTATTGGGATATTCCGGCAAGAAAACCGGAGATAGGAAGTGTGCAGATTTTTATTTGGTGAATTAATTAACTTATACTTTATAATTTTTGAGTATTTTTAAATATAATTTAATTTATGAAGAGATCTATACTCCTTATTTTATTTAATGCATTTATTTTCCTGAATATAAATGCACAAATTGTAATTTGCGGTGATATTCCTTTAAATTATACTACCGACTCAATATTTTTTGGTGAAGCATAGTAGATTAAGGGAATGTGACACGGGACTACTCGTATTAAAATATTAATTTAATTTCTGATTGGTACTTTAATGTTTCGTTAAACATTTTGACGTGAAAGTCATTGCGAGAAATTACGCAGTAATTTCGAAGCAATCTCCCCAATGTTACCTTAATTTCCAAAGCGTGTAAATCCTAATGATATCTAAATTTCCAAATAGTGAATTTTGCTCCAGAACCTGTGACATGTGAGATACACCTTGCCACAGTGTTAGATTTGTTGTATTGCGGATGGCGAGGCCACAAAGGCTCGAAGGGCGCGAAGACGTTAATCTCGGAAAGGAGAATTATTACACCAAAAAGCAATATTTGGAAAATAAATTTTTCAGTCAGTATTCTAAGTCCCCTTTTTCAACCTTTACCAACCCTTCCTTCCTTTTTTATTCCTTAGAACCTTCCCTTCGATTCTTCGAATCTTCTCCCTTCGAATCTTCAAAATCCTTCCACACCATCCTTCCTTAACCCTTCGAATCTTCTCCCCCTGCCCGACGCGGTCAGCAGGCGGGTTCGATTCTTCAATACTCTTCCATATCGTTGGGGAAATCTCCCGTTTTTACATCATTTATGTAAGCACCCACCCCTTTTTTAATTTCATCATACAAATTCAAATATCTTCGTAGAAATCTCGGTTTAAATTCTTTTGTAATACCCATCATATCATGCATTACTAATACCTGGCCGTCCACTTTTCCACCCGCTCCAATTCCAATTACAGGAATATTTAATGATGCAGCTACTTTTTCACCTAAGGAAGCAGGAATTTTTTCCAAAACCAAGGCAAAACATCCTAATTGTTGCAGTAATTGAGCATCCTCCACCAATTTATTTGCTTCCTCTTCCTCTGTCGCTCTAACGGTATAGGTTCCGAATTTGTATATAGATTGGGGAGTTAATCCCAGGTGACCCATTACCGGAATACCTGCAGATAATATCCTCTCCACCGATTCTTTTACATCTCTTCCACCCTCCAATTTTACAGCATGCGCACCTGATTCCTTCATGATCCGAATGGTGGAATCCAGTGCTACCTTCGAATTTCCCTGGTAGGAACCAAAGGGCAGATCTACCACAACCAAACATCTTTCAACAGCCCTCACAACACTTGATGCATGATATATCATTTGCTCGAGTGTAATTGGCAATGTTGTTTCGTGACCTGCCATAACATTACTGGCACTGTCGCCAACAAGAATAACATCTATGCCTGCATCATCAAGAATGGTGGCCATGGAATAATCGTAAGCTGTGAGCATCGATATTTTAACGCCATTCTCCTTCATTTCCTTCAAGGTGTGAACGGTTACGCGTTTTGCTTTACTGAAATCGGGTTTTGCTGATGACATATGCGTAAATTTTGGGCGAAAGATAGTGGAAAATGTACCAATGAACAGCCGAAAATGTACCAATGTACCAATGAACAGCCGACTAGACCTTGCCATAGAAGGTTTTTTATCCCATGAGGTTTGACGAAGAAAGAATATAATTAGCAAATGAGCCCTGAATGCTGCGCATTCGAGGTTAAATTAGCAAATTAGCAAATGGAACAGCCGGCTCCGCCTTGACCTATCAGGTTTTTTTAACCTGTGAGGTCTGAGGGACGGGAGAGGAGAATTAGCAAATGAGCCCAAAATGCTACGCATTCTGGGGAAGATTAGCAAATTAGCAAAATATTAGCATGATTGTTTAAAAGGCATTGAAGGAACGCAGTTACTGCTTGTGTAAAACTTTTTTTAATCCTCCAAACTCACCTAAAATCGAGGTACCTTCGCACCGCGTTAGCAAACTGCACATTATTATGAAAAAAACCATCCTTTATTCCTTGTTACCTGTTATTATTCTGCTTGTAATTTCAGGGTGTAAAAAAGAAAAAAAACAACGAATATTCGCACAAAATACCATTGTTTATGATGCATCACTTCCGGGTAATCAGGCTATGGTAAAATATCTTGCAGATTGTAATACAAATTATTTCAAACATCCGAAAAACAGATTTGCGAGCACAACACGTGCAGAAGATATGTTGAAAAAACCTGCTCCAAAAGAGTCGAAAAAATTTGTGGAATGGAAAAAGGCAATTGGCGACGAATGGTTATTTGCCGGTGCAACAGAAAAAGCAATAACAAGTTATGATGAAGCATTAAACAAAGCATCGGAGGAAAAAATAAAGGGAGATATAATTAAAGAAATTACTTTCATGAAAGCAGTTGCTTATATGCGACTGGGGGAACAAAAAAATTGTATTGCAAATCATACCGCAGAATCTTGTATACTTCCTATTCAGGAAAGTGCCTGGTATACTGTAAAAGACCCCACTATTGAAGCAATTAAATTATGGAAGGAAATTTTAAATGAAAATCCGGATGACCTTACTTCCATGTTTTTATTAAATGTTGCATATATGAATATCGGACAATATCCGCAAGGAGTTCCTGCAGAATATGTAATTAAACCGGAAGCATTTAAATCGGATTATGAGATTGGTAAATTTTCAAATATTGCAGCAAATATTGGTGTGGATTTTATTACAAAATCCGGTGGAGTTTGTGTAGAGGATTTTAATAATGATGGCAATCTCGATATTGTTGCATCAGGCTGGTTTCTCGATGAACAACTAAAAATAATGATCAACAACGGTGATGGAACATTTACTGATAAAACAACAGAATCTACTTTGACAGGAATTACAGGCGGACTGGATATTGAAGCCGCAGATTATAACAATGATGGTTGGATGGATATATTGATTCCGCGTGGAGCCTGGTGGAACGATTTTGGAAAATTACCCGCAAGTTTATTGCACAATAACGGAGACGGAACATTTACCGATGTAACTTATGAATCAGGATTGTTTGAGCATTTATATCCCACACAATCGGCAGTATTTGCAGATTTTAATAACGATGGATGGCTGGATATATTTTTTGGAAATGAAACAAGAAGAGACACTGAAAAATATCCATGCGAATTATTTATCAGCGATGGTAAAGGTAAATTCATAAATATTGCAAAAGAGGCGGGAATTGATGTATTGTGTTTTTCTAAAGGGGTAACTGCAGGCGATTATAATAATGACGGTTGGATGGATATTGCAATTTCTTCGCAAGGCACTGAGAATTTTCTTTTCAAAAATGAAACAGGAAGTAATGGAGGTAAAGTGAAATTTACCGACGTATCAAAAGCAGCCGGAATTGCAGGTCCTATAAAAAGTTTTCCAATAGGATTTTTAGATTATAATAATGATGGATGGGAGGATCTGATGATACTTACTTATGATGCTGATAATTGCGATTACGATAATGCTGCGGAGTATTTCGATAAAACTCCTAAAGGAGAATATTCCATTTTATATAAAAATAATGGAGATGGAACTTTTTCTGATATCACTAAAGAATTAAATCTGCAAAAAGCAATGACCGTTATGGGATTTAATTACGGCGATCTTGATAATGATGGTTGGTTAGATATTTATTGCGGAACCGGAACGCCTAATTATACTTCTCTGGTTCCAAAACGTATGTTCAGAAATAATGGAGGAAACGGATTTCAGGATGTAACAACCTCCGGAGGATTCGGACATTTACAAAAAGGACACGGAATTGGTTTTGGAGATGTAGATAATGATGGTGATCAGGATGTTTATGAGGATATGGGTGGTGGTTATGAGGGTGATGCATTTCAGGGAGCATTTTATGAAAATCCGGGTATCAGTGGAAATAATTGGATAACACTTAGATTAGTTGGAACAAAGGCAAATAAAGCAGCAATTGGATCAAAAGTTAAAATAACACTGCAAAATCCGGATAATAGCACCCGCGATATTTACCTGGTAGTAAGCAACGGAGGAAGTTTTGGTGTAAACAGTGTGCAGCTTGAAACCGGATTAGGCAAAGCAATCGCCATTAAACAAATTGAAGTAACATGGCAGGGTCCAAATACAAAACAAATCTTTATCGATGTTCCCATGAATGGTTTTGTTAAACTTACCGAAGGTCAACCTGACTTTGAAATATTAAATTCACATACCTATAAATTTCAAATAATGCCTGCTGACTCTATGATGATGGACCATAAACACCATCACATGTAATTTGAACCAAAAGCGTTTACAAAACATTTAGACTGCAGATAAGAAAAATTTAATCTCAGAAGGGCAGCTTTTTATAATAAAATCAATTAATAGAAGAATTTTGCAAAACTAAAATCATTATTATGTCAAAGAAAGGAAAACGTATACTTATCATCGCCGGAATACTTTTAGTTGTAGTTGGAGTTTCATCCTATGCAATGAAAAGTAAGATCATGAAATTTGTAAAAGGTGGTGACAATAAAAGGGTTGCTGCCCAACAATCTGCAAAAATTGAACCTATAGCATGGGACCCATCTCAAAGTGGAAATGAGGCTATGACTGCCTATTTGCATAAAGTTTATGACCGTGTTAACAAACCTGGTCTTCGTTTTATGAATACCGCAATTGTAGAAAGTTTGTTGGCTCAGCCAATTCCAACTGACATCGATGGAAAATTTACCTGGTATTTCGACGTTTGTGCACAGATGTTGAATTGTGGTAGAGTAAATGAATCCATAGAAAAAGTAAACGAATTTGAAGCAGATCCCGATTTTAAAAAACTAACACCTGAACAATCAGGTAAATGGTATTATGGAAAAGGGTTGGTATATCTCCGTTATGGTGAAGTGGAAAATTGTATCGGTATGCACAATTCCGAATCCTGTATATGGCCTTTGTCAAAAGCTGCCCAAAGTCAAATGAAAGATGGACCGAATGGTGCAATTGAAGCATACACATCTTGCTTAAAATACGATCCGAATAATTTATCGGCAATGTGGTTATTAAATATTGCATACATGCAAACTGGTGGTTATCCCGATCAGGTTCCAACACAATGGTTGGTTCCTGAAGCATCATTTCAGTCAGAATATGATGTTCCAAGGTTTAAAAATATAGCAATTGATCTCGGCGTTGATAATCCGAATATGTGTGGAGGTGCAATTCTTGATGATTTTAACAGAGATGGTTTGATAGATATATTTACTTGTGGATGGGGATTAAAAGAAAGAAGCTTTTTATTGTTGAATAAAGGAGATGGTTCATTTGATGATATTTCTGCAAAAGCGGGTATTGATAAATATCCGGGTGGATTAATGATTCAACAAACAGATTATAACAACGATGGAAATCTTGATGTTTGGATCTCTCGTGGTGCATGGTATAGCGAATTCGGAATTTTACCTAGTTCTATGTTGAGAAATAATGGCGATAGCACATTTACAGATGTTACCTATGAGGTTGGTTTATGGAGTTGTCATCCTTCACAGGCATCAACCTGGGCCGATTTTAATAATGATGGTTGGTTAGACCTTTATATTGGTAATGAAGCCTCCCGTAAAGGAGATAAAAAGAATGATTGTATTTTATTCTTAAATGATAAAGGCAAATTTAAAAATGTTGCCAAAGAATCCAAATCGAATATCAATGGTTTTGTGAAAGGTGTAACTTCCGGCGATTATGATAATGATGGAGATGCAGATATTTACGTTTCTGTAAATAGTGCTGCAAATCATTTATTGCGCAACGATACTAAAAAAGGAAGTATGAAACTGAAATTCACCGATGTTTCTGAAGAAGCAGGAATTGAAGGTCCAATACAAAGTTTCCCTTGTTGGTTCTTCGATTATAATAACGATGGGTGGTTGGATATTATGAACTTCAGTTACAGTGCAAACGTAAGTGATGATGATATTCCTGCAGAATATTTTAATAAACCTAAAAAAGGCGACAAAGCTGCGCTTTATATCAATAATAAAAACGGAACATTTACCGATAAAGCAGATGACCTTGGTTTGGGAAATCGCTCATTCCTTGTAATGGGAAGCAGTTATGGCGATTTTGATATGGATGGCTGGATAGATTTCTATGTAGGAACAGGAAAACCTGATATGCGAAGCCTTACTCCAAACAGAATGTTCAGAAATAATGAAGGTAAAGGCTGGCAGGAAGTTTCAACAGCTGCGGGTGTTGGAGTTTTACAAAAAGGTCACGAAATTTCTTTTGCCGATCTGAATAACGATGGTTATCCTGAAATTTTTGCACAAATGGGAGGAGCTTATGAAGCTTCAGGATTTTACGATTGTTTATTTGCAAATCCTGCCTCGTTTGGCAACAATTGGATCTCTATAGATCTGGTAGGAACTAAATCAAATAAAATTGCCAGAGGAGCGCGTTTAAAAGTAACAGTTACAGAAAACGGAGCTGATCGCGATATTTACGAATGGGTTACAAGTGGTTCCAGTTTTGGTGCAAATAGTTTGAGACAGGAAATTGGTCTTGGAAAAGCTACTGCGATCAAACAAGTGGAAATTACCTGGCCAACCACCGGCGAAAAACAAGTGTTTAAAGATCTTGCAATGAATCAGCATATAAAAGTAACAGAAGGCAACAATCAACTTGAAAAATTGACATTCAATATATTTGAATTCCAGTCAACTCCGGAGAAATCATTCACACATAAAATGATGATGACCATGGATATGGGGAATGACAGGTATATGGATATGCAGCATAATCATAACCACTAATAGTATTTTAATACATTATTTAAAGGATGTCGCACTAGCGACATCCTTTTTTTATGCCCTCAAACCCATAATGCGGGTCAGTGTTAAAAGTTGGGAAGTGAGAAATTTTCATAAAATAATTCCTTCTTAATCACTTTTTTTGATTTGGATCATAACCTAAGATTCCATCGAATACAGGATTTTTGATCCTCCATAAAAGTTTACGGAGCTGAGGACGGGCATCAGCAGGTGGCTTTAATGTCCCTTATGCGCCGCCACATCAAAACAAAATCACCAATGTTTGGAGAATTTGAGCGAAAATAAGCGCCACCATTATGAAAAGTATTAATTTGATTTTAGATTTAATTCAATACGAAGTAGATAATTTTCGGAATGTGGTGGCGCCTTTTTCGGTCCGGGTGGCAAGCATTAGGGACTTTTAAGCCGCATGGTGAAGCCCTTGACTTTTGGCGCCACCTTTTGGTCAAGCAAAAGGTGGCAAAGTTGACTTACCTGTAATTAATAAATCGGATCTGGATTTTGATTGCTAATAATATGGTGACCTTTTAAACACATAAAAATAATAATGCATTGATTGATACTCTACATAAAATGAAGGTGTCCCCCTAATTCACGTAAATTCACTGTCATATCTGTTAAAATTTGATTTCAGATGAATTAAATAGATAATTTTAAGGTCAGGATGTTGAGATCAGAATTCCGGCTTGGTTTATTTATCATTTTTATTGCTTCCATTTTAGCCTGCAATAACGACTTTGATATTAATGGCGATTATATCGAAAAAACAGTTGTATTTGGACTTCTTGACTACGGGGATGATACTAATTTTCTGCGCATCGAAAAAACATTTCTGGATGCAAATACCAATGCTTTTGTTTTAGCGGGCGATCCGGCAAATTATTATTATGAGGAATATGATCTGAATGTATATATGGAACAATGGACAAATGGAAATTATATTCATTCCATTCCTGTTCAATATGTAGATGGTGATACACTTGGCATTATTAAGGAGGAAGGATTATTTTCCGGTTCACCTAATATTTTATATCGGATAACAGAAAAACTCGATTCACTGTCGACATATAAATTATTTGTTGTGAACAACATTACCGGCGATACAATTACCTCACAAACAAATATTGTTGGCAATTTTTATGTGTATTATCCAACACTCCCAGAAACTTATATAAACTATACGGATACCTCAAAAATCACCTATACCTGTAAACAGGCTCTTAACGGAAAAATTTATGAATTGTGGATGCAATTTAATTATTACGAAAAAAATATCGGCAACGGCGATTCTATTCTTAAACATGTGGACTGGCAGATATTTAATAATAAATTTGGTGACAATATTATTGGAAACGGCAATATCTCCTACAGTTTGGAGCGCGATCTTTTATACAGTTTTATATCGGGTGCAATAGAGGAGGATGATAATGTAATTCGTTATTTTTCTTCTGTCGATTTTTATTGGTATGCAGGTGGAGTAGAAGTATATGATCAATATCTTAATGTATTGGCAAACCTCGGCATAAATGAAGATTATATTTCCCCCGAATTCACAAACATAATTGGCGGACTCGGCATGTTTTCTTCCCGCCACAAGATCGAAATAAACAATGTGCATTTATACAACGAATCCATCGATTCACTCGCCTGCGGCAAAATAACTGAGCAATTAAATTTTGTCTCCAGCTACACAAATCCATTTTATCCGGGATGCGGGTTTTGAGGGTTGAGATGGTTTACAAGGTTAGCAAGGTTTGCAGGGTTCAATACGGAGGAAAAACTCCTGTGTCGTCGATCCAATTAATGTTGTCAAACAATCAATTATACCTGAGAGGGACTTTGTAGACTCGGAGGATAATTCATTCTCTTCAATGTGTCCCCACAGTGTCATCTCACACAAATAAAAAATCAATTAAACCTGTGAGAGACGCTGTGGATTCGGAGGGTGATACTTTTTCTTTTGTGTGTATTTATGCTATGAAACAATCTTCACGAGCAATTTTTGAAGAAAAAGATTATGGTCCGTTCGGGACCATAATCCAATTCGCCCATACTCACTGCTGAAGCATATTTCATCGTATAAATATAATAATAATCATCAATTAGCTAAAATAGAAAATTGGTTACATCTTGTTTGAAGCTCTACCTCCAAATCCACAGCGTTCGGGTAACACTGTGTGGACACTTAGGGTTGAGCATTTATCCGTTTAACATAACAGGCATGAAATTCCATTTTAGAATCCAAAGCGTCCCTCACTGAACAGATTAATTTTATTATTTGCATGAATTGTTTCTGTGGAGTCAAATTGAGGATAGTAAACATCCATCCACCTATTCCCCCCCAACCCATTTTCCCCCCTCAATACCCACTCACCCCTCCTCCGTAGCTTCAGCGAAGGAGAACTCACCACTCCCCATTCACCACTCACTATTTTACAATTACTTTACAATCCCCTCTCAAAAACCCGTATCTTTGCGACCTATGAATAAATGGATTGTTGCAGCAGGGCTTATTATCGCTGCATTTACGAATAGTTGCTCTACCGATTTTGATCTCAATGCCGATTTTAAGGAAACACCCGTTGTTTATGCATTATTTGATGCATCTGTCGATACACAGTTTATACGTATAAACAGGGCATTTTTGAGCGATGAGATCGATGCATTAACTCTTTCTGCCGATCCAAATTCCATTTATTATGGAGAAGAATTGAAAGTAACCGTTGAGGAATATAATGGCGGAACTCTTGTAAACACCTTTGTAATACCTAGAGTAAACGGAGAAGATTATGGAATTCCAAAACTTCCAGGTGCCTTTGCCGATGCTCCGAATATTCTTTATTTATTTGTTGCGAATCTTGATTATACGCATTCCTACAAAATAACGGCAATTGATACCCTAACCGGTAAAACCGTTTCAGCACAGGCAGCTGTGGTGGATAGTTTTGCTATTATAAGACCAGATGATGAAGGTATTTTCCCACAATCTTTCGCAATCTCCCCAACCAATACCTATCAATTGAGATGGAAATCGGCACAAGACGCTAAAATTTATGACCTAACGCTGCGTTTCCATTACCGTGAAGGAATTTATTTTTCGGATGGCGATAGCATTCAATATACAAATTCCGGATATAGGGATTGGATCATGGAAACTAACTATGTGGCAGAAAGTATCACTGGAGGATTAACCCTGAGTTATGATGTGGAAGGGGAAACATTTTACCAATTTATTGAAGACCAATTTCCGCCTGTTGATGATTTTAGTTTTATCCGCATCGCCGATTCAGTTCAATTTATAATTGATGCAGGAGGAGAGGAGCTCTTCAGTTATTTTGAATACAATAATGCTTCACTCGGTATAACCGAGGGACAAATAACACCGGCATATACTAATGTGGTTGGAGGATTAGGCGTCCTATCAAGCCGATATCACAAAGTGGGTCTAATCTATCCGGTATCCACCCAAACGCGCGATAGTATTGCCTGTGGATCAGTTACGTCAGGGCTTAACTTTGCACCTAACGTTGCTACTTTTGGATTTCCGTATTGTGAGTAGTTGGCAGTTGCAGTGGGTAGTGGCAGTAGGTAGTGGTAGTGGCAGTAGGCAGTAGGCAGTGGCAGTAGCAGTAGGCAGCGTGTAGAAAGCAGTCAACAGCGATTTTTTCCTCTGAATTGAAATTAGTCAACAGTCAACAGTGTGCAGTTTGTAACATTGGAGCAGTCTCCTCCGAATTCAACCCGTTCAACCATTTCCCACCCTTTTTCACTTTTTTAAATCCGACTGGAAACATTTTGCGTATATGCTCCAAACACCAAGCAAAATGAAAAAATATCTATTTATTCTTATTCTGATAGCCGGTATTATTACCGTGCAGTCCTGTTCCAGAATTAACGGAGAGAATTCTTCTTTAAACAGTGAAAACGCTATTCCGGAATTACTTACGATCAATAGCAATGTCGGTTTGGAGACCGAACGTGAAGATCTTTTGACTGCTTATGATAAAGCTATTCTTACACTTAAAACAAATCCACAAAATCTTAAAGCATATTTAATACTTGCGCAGGTATTTATTACAGAAGCGCGTTTAAGTGGAAATACAGGTTATTATAACAATGCAGCAACCAAAATGCTCAACCATGTGTTGGAACAAAAATCTACTGACAGTGACATTAATTTTGAAGCTCTTACCTTAAAGGCAGGTGTATTATTATCGATGCATCAATTTAAAGATGCATTAAATGTTGCAACTGAAGCTTATAAGATAAGTGAACACAATGCACAATTATTAGGCGTATTTGTAGATGCTCATGTGGAATTGGGAAATTATAATGAAGCGGTAAAATACTGCGATAAAATGATACAATTGCGACCTGATATTCGCTCATATTCTCGTGTTTCCTATTTGCGTCAGATACACGGAGATAATGCCGGTGCAATTGAGGCAATGAAAATGGCTGTGGAAGCAGGACTTCCGGGAGCCGAATCTACCGAATGGGCAAGAATTGTTTTAGGAGATCTTTTATTGATGACAGGTGATCTTACTAACGCAGAATTATGTTATGAAACAGCACTTGGATTGAGAAAAAATTATCCCTATGCTGAAGCAGGTTTAGGCCGTTTGGAAAAAGCCAAAAAGAATTATGCAGAGGCAATTAAACATACCGAAAATGCAATTAATGCCTTAACTGATGTTGCCTTTGTAAATCAATTAGCAGAAATATATGCACTGAAAGGGGATTCAGAAAAGGCGGAAGAAATTTATAATGATGTTGTTGATCTTTTGGAAAAAGGGGAGAAGGAACAAAATAAGGAAGATGCAGCAATTAAACATAATGGCGACAGAGAACTGGCAACTGCATATATGTATACCAAGGAGTTGGGCAAGGCGATAAAACATGCAAAAGAAGATCTAGAATCGCGTCCGACAAATAACGACGCTAACGAATTGGCAGCATGGATATATTATATGCAGAAGGATTTTTCAAATGCAAAAATGCATGCAGATAAAATGCTTTCCACAAATACTAAAAATCCTACAACCTTATATAAGGCAGGTTTAATTTATACAAACTCCGGAGAATCTGAAAAAGGAAAAACATTGATTGCCGAAGCAAAAGAAATTAATGGTTCAATTGAAGAATCACTTTTGATAAGTTCCAAATAACTATATTTTCCAATTATAACCCTTCCCATGGCTGACGGGAAGGGTTTTTCAAATCTTTAGATTTATGAAAAGGATATTACTGCTACTAGTGACCCTCTTTTTTGGAATTTTAGAATTACATGCCCATACCATTAATTATACCCTGAATAAAATGGAAGGTGGGGAAGTATTTTGGCAATATTTACAACAAGGATTTTTACATATTTTACCCCTCGGTCTCGATCATATTCTGTTTATACTTTGTGTATTCTTTTTGAATACTAATTTAAAAACGATCATACTACAGGCGAGTATGTTCACACTCGCACATACAATTACTTTGGGTTTAAGTATGTATGGTATAATTAATCCTCCGGGGAATATTATTGAACCATTAATTGCATTATCCATCGTTTTTTTAGCTGTGGAAAATATTTATTCCGACAAAGTAAAACCCTGGCGTATGATAATGGTCTTTTTATTCGGTATGGTGCATGGAATGGGATTTGCCGGCGCATTAAGTGAACTCGGAATGCCTGAATATGCCTTTGCAAATGCTTTGATAAGTTTTAATATTGGAGTTGAAATTGGTCAATTGGCCATAATTTTCTTTATGTATTTTCTAGTGAGCAGAAAATTTTCTGCTACTTCCTGGTACAGGCCAAAACTCGTAGTTCCCGTATCAGTTGTTATGGCTGTTATTGCGGGGTATTGGACATTTGAAAGGATATTTTTGGGTTGATCTAATAGATTGCCATGTCATTTTGGAAGCACACCTATTAAATAAAGCCAAATTTTAATAAAGCATTATAATTAATGAGCAAGATCACCTTTGTAGAGTATATTAAGAAAAAATAATGCAATTGCTTCAAATACAATTGCATTATTCCATACAATTTTATCAAAGTAAATTTACAACTCCAATTGTACTGCAACATCCACAACTGTTGCATTATCGTGTTTATCGCTAGCTTCAAAGCGTATGATTGCATTTTCATTTACCGCAACAGTATTTATCATCCAATCATCCAGATCGTAAGAAGTTAAATTACCTAATATTCCCGGAACCTCAGGCCATAACAAAACAGTATCGGTGGAGTATATCAGGTTAACGGTAAAATTCTGCATTTGAGATATATCCTCAACATGTGCAGATAAATAAAAGGTATCGCCTGCTCCAAATGTGTCGTTTGCTTCGGGTTTGAATACAGTTAGAATCGGTCCGTCAACATCATTGGCGGTTTTTGCCTTATCGTCTTTACAGGAA
>JAYSYX010000083.1:0-13724 GCA_043727235.1 Bacteroidota bacterium | reverse complement strand
TTCCATTTTTTTAACTTCAAATCCATCCATTGCAGCCTGTAATGCACAAATTGGATCGATCTCCGTAATGATCACGCGTGCGCCTGCACCTTGCAGTGATTGCGCAGAACCTTTTCCTACATCACCATATCCCGCAACAACGGCAACCTTTCCTGCCATCATAACATCGGTAGCTCTGCGAATAGCATCCACCAAAGATTCTTTACAGCCGTATTTATTGTCAAATTTCGATTTTGTAACAGAATCGTTTACATTGATCGCGGGAACCGGTAAGGTTCCTTTTTCCACACGACCATAAAGGCGATGCACACCTGTTGTAGTTTCTTCTGAAATCCCCTTCAAATGTTTTACCATTTCGGGATATTTATCCAAAACGAGGTTAGTAAGATCACCACCATCGTCGAGGATCATATTTAATGGCTCATTGTTTTCGCCAAAAAACAGTGTTTGTTCAATACACCAGTCATATTCTTCCAGTGTTTCCCCTTTCCAGGCATAAACCGGAATGCCAACAGCGGCAATCGCAGCAGCAGCATGATCTTGTGTGGAGAAGATGTTACATGAACTCCATTGCACCTCTGCACCCAATTCAATAAGGGTTTCGATAAGAACTGCGGTTTGGATGGTCATATGTAAACATCCTGCTATTCTTGCACCTTGTAAGGGTTTAGATGGGCCATACTCCTCGCGAATAGCCATTAGACCGGGCATTTCTACCTCAGCCAATTTAATTTCTTTGCGTCCCCAGGCTGCAAGAGCGATGTCTTTTACCTTGTAAGGGAGCTTTTTGTCAGTCATTACTTCCATTGATTATGTATTTTAGTGAATGCAAATTGCGATGTGCAGTATGCGAAAACAGTATTTACCCTCAAAGGTAAAAAATAGATCAGCCATGCACAACGTATGAACTAAAAATAGGGGGCTGTGGTTCAAAAATAATTGATAATTGATAATTGACAATTTGCTTAACTTTGTAAAAAAATAAAAAATGTATCCAAAAGAATTAGTATTACCTATGAAGGCCGAACTTACAGAAGCAGGATTTGAGGATCTTACTTCGGCTGAAGCGGTTCAGAATGCAATTAAGAATACAGAAGGGACCCTCTTATTAGTGGTAAATTCTGTTTGCGGTTGTGCTGCAGGCATGGCGAGACCAGGGGTGAAACTTAGTCTTACAAATGAAAAAACGCCTGATAAATTAGCGACGGTTTTTGCAGGATTTGACATGGAAGCAGTAGCGGAGGCTAGGAGATTTACTTTGCCTTATCCTCCAAGTTCTCCAAGTATTGGATTATTTAAAAATGGAAAATTAGTTCACTTTATTGAGCGCCACCAAATTGAAGGTAGAAATGCAATGATGATCGCAAACGACCTAATTGGTGCATATGAAAAACACTGCGGTGAGATGATCAATAATTAAAAATTGAAATCCAATAAATTATAAAAAAAGCTGCCTACAGGCGGCTTTTTATATAAATGGTAAGCAACCCCTAACGACATGCCAACAGGAAAATAGATGACCTTTTGTTCATAGCTGTCAGTTAAAATATATTCGAGACCCAGATCAGTTTCAACGAAACTATTATATCTGATATCCCATTTTATTTCTGAATATTTTAACGCAACATCTACCATTAGAGAAAAACGCTCCGTAAAGTGATAGGCAGCTAAAAAGTTAAACTCAGCTATAAAAGTTCGGCTTGCATCAGAAGATTTTCCGAAATAAAATTCTCCTATCTTTTGTGAGAGATATGCGGGGGTTCTGGCATACAACATTCCAAAACCAATTTTTTCTTCAAAATAAAATTTGCCGGATTTTTGCCTCTGACCAATCATGGGAGCGAAATAATGACTGCGAATAACGGGATAGGCATTTAAAGAATACTGATCGCTATACTTGTGTTTGGAATAATTAAATTTAAGAGAAACAAAGTATTGGTCTGAAAAGTGATAATTAATGGAAAGATCTGTAATTGTACCACCATTTAAATTAGCAGCATTCTCATTTTTAATATCGATAGGGATTGAACTGCCAACAACAAATTGAATCTCCCATGGCAATATGCTATCATTTTGAGCCTTAATTTTAGTAAAGGATAAAAGAAAAGAGAAGGCCAGAAAATATTTAGTTGCAGCTGCCAATAATCAAAATTAATCAAATTATTATAATTGGAGTGCATACCCGAGAGAGAAGTTAGGATAACGGGTAATGCTGACAAAAAATTGTGTCGAATGTGCTGAGCGACTATAAGTAATTAAAATTACCTATTAATATGTCAATAATTACTGTTCTACTCTTTATATTTATTCGTGCACCTGCCTGATGACATTGGCAGGCAGGTTCGTGGCAACTTTTTTTACAAATTATGCGCTAAAAAAGTTGTCACGAATGCACGAATGAACAGCCGGTGGGAGTTTAAGAAGTTAAAAAAATAAGTTGCGTTATAAACAATTTTAATTGGTACAATTAATTTTAGCAATTTATTCGGAAATTAAATTTATTCATACCATTCAACTCTCAATAAATTGTGTGCCAAAACACGGATCAACATACTTTTTAACCAGTAAAGGTTAGAGTTTAATGTTTAACCCAAACATCAAATTTAATGGCAGGTAATAAGGTGATTTAATTACATTCCCTTCAAAAATTTGGTCATCATAAAAGTAGGAATTATAAGCTTCGCCATAATATCTGATATTCCATTTAGGTTTAGCGAATAGCAAGGCAGCAGAGAAATAAATAACAGTGTTTTCGGAAATATTATTTCCAAATATAAGTTTAAGTGTGGAAGCAAAAGTTAAACTGGCATCGCTATAGTATTGCAAATAGTCAGTTGATGTGTAATTTAGAGTGTAGGCGGGAAAATATGCAGCTAATATACCAAATCCAATATCTTCCTGAAGAAAAAAATTGTTATGATGATAGGTTCCGCCTAATATTGCCAACATAGAATGACACTGCAGCACCGGATTTATTTCTATAAATTCAATGTCTTTAAATTGGTTAGCGGAATAGTTGTAATTCAAGCCGTAATAAAATTGTTTTGAAAAATAATAATGACAGGAAATTGCTGTTGTAATTCCGACTTTTTGACTCACTTCAAAAGAGCTATGTAAGTTTATTGGTATATTGGCTCCCGCTGCAACTTGCAATTCCCACCTTTTTGTGGAATCCTGCTGCGCGAATATCAGGGAAGAAATTAAGACGAAAAAAATGGAGAGAATCCATTTCATAGCTGTGTAGTTTAAACAAATTTAACTGTTTTACATTATTTTAGCAATTATTAAGAAAACTTAATTCATGGCAGTTATGCAACTCAAAAATCACCTTGTCGAAACATTTGAATACAACGACTTTGCTAATAAACTGGTATTAAATAAAATAACGGAACTTCCCGATAAAACGGAATGTATCAAATTATTCAGCCATCTTATCAATTGTCAGTATAAATGGTTGGATAGAATTAAAATTTATCCCGCAATTTCCAAACTGGATTGGTGGGAACCGGTTTATGCAATGGAAGATCTTGCAGAAGAATGGGATAAAAGTTTAGATGCATGGATATGGTTCCTGGATAAAAAATCGGAAGCAGAATTATTACAGGAAGTTATTTGGATTGGAATTGGTAATGCACCCTATACCTCGCAATTAAAAGATATTCCATTGCAGTTAAATTATCACAGTATTCATCACCGTGCACAGATGCAAATGATTATAAGACAACAAGGTTTGGTTCCTGATTTTGTGGATTATATTGGAACGAAATATCGGCCCATTTAATAAACCTTATTTTTCACGACAGTTTCAAAATATTGTTTATCTCCGCTATCAATTTTAAAAATATAAGTACCTGTAGGGATTAAATTTGTATTTAAAACTATTTCATTCCCACTGCGATATTTTTGTTTTAATACCACCTCGCCTAAATTATTGATCAGACTTACTTCGCCATCAGCAATAATTTCATTTAATTTAATGATCAGTTGATTGCTAAATGGGTTAGGAAATAATATAAGGTCACTTTTCACAGTTTCTTCAACAGCAATCTGCACATCAATCATTGAACTGTTAATTGCAGTACATCCATAATATTGATCAACAGTTAAACTCACTAAAAATGATCCGGGACCAGTATAAGTATGTTCGGGATTTTCTTCTGTTGAGTATGTACCATCGCCAAAATTCCACAAATATGTTGCGCCTGAAGTAACAGGATCAAATGCATAAACTAAGGTAGAAATCTGTGTTACCGAATAATTTGCATCCGGCGCATCCACATGATCAGGATCAAGTGCATCATCCATCCAAGCGAGTCGGTCAACCATAAAATTAGAAAGTTCATCCACGAAATAATTATAATCCGTGACACCTAATTCGGTCCATTTAGAAAAATTGCGGGCAGCAGGTTCTTGTAATAATATTTGAATGGAATCGATATAATTTTGAAAGGATGTTTCACTTAATATATTTTCGCGCAATGAGGAATATCTGCAATACACTTCATTTACCCATTCAGGATCTTCCCTGAATTTACTCCACCAAAATGGAAAGGGCCAAGCCGGATGCGTTAATTCCCAAACCCATCCATTCACTGTCCAGGGTGCATATGCGCGGTCGTAATCCCAGGGCGGACCAATTTTTAATTGACCTCCGTCGCTTATATTTTCTTTATATAAAAAAGTACTTCTTCCATAACTATCGTAGTTGGCACTGAATTCATTTACGAGCATGAAATCGATAAATGATTTTACGCTTATATATTTTCTATATCCATTTTCAGGGTCTAAAAAATCGGCGCCATCTAAGGCAATTTCAAAACTATCTACATAATTATGAATATAATCGAATTGTTCAGGTTGAATAGAATCAATTTGAGGATAAACCATTTTATAGGCAACAGGTAAACCGGCCGTCGCATAGTTAATAGGATCGAATATACTATTCCAATCGTTTGGTGTGTAATTTTCATTTATTTCGATAATATATCCTCCTGTTAATGCATCACCTGCAATATCTTCGGGATCCAATTTATCAATGTCAACTCTGTTCTCATCCCGTTTGATCTTTTCAGTTAAAGTATAAACACCCATATATTCTCCATTTACGAGAAGCTCACAAAATTTTGTTCGCGGAGCGTATTGTCCCATGCGGCGACTCATTTCATAGGAGAGTGCATTTTTCATTAAACTGTAATCGAGATATTCCGCTTTGAGAATAAAATCATTTTCAGCAGGAAGATCTAATAATGATGTATCTATTTCAAATCCTGCCTCATTAAGCAGATCAAAATCATAATTCTTTTTTGGATAATAAGGACCGGTAAATCCCTGTAACTCAGTAAGTATTTTTCCTTCGTAATTAAAAATGGTATCGTCAGGATAATTTAACATTCCGATGCCATTGTCAATTATCATAATATGACCGGGAGTTTTAGGTTCGTTGTAAATTGGTTCACCACCGGTATCAATTATGATGATAGGCAAGTTACTAGAACTAAAATTAAAGGGTTTGGCAGGCTCATCACCGAAGGTAATATTCCAGGAATAAATAAAGCCGACATCGGCAAATGCGTAGGTATCATAAATATGAAGTATCCATGTACCATTTGGATTTTGTCCGTTATTTACAAGACCCATATCCCCCATTGGAATAAATATACCAGTGTAAGGAGCAACTCCGGAAGTGATATTATTATCGGCATATTTATTTAAGCAGGTGAAATTAAAATTATCTCCATCGCCGCCAATGCCTGCAAATAATAAAAAGGTAGTTCCATCGGGAGCAATTAATTTAACTTCCAGGTCGGAGTCCCAGGTGTGATCAAGATTTAGACAAACAGTTTCCAATCCGAAAAGTGTATCTATCACATCAGGTAACCCGCTTACCTCGATCGCAAATGAAATATCGGAACCATCGTCAGGAATTTCTGTATTAACTATAGAATTAAAAGTTTGAGCAGAAATTTGCAGACTTAAAACTACTGCAATTGCAAAAAGGATATTTTTCATGAATCGAACCGAATGTTAACACAATATTAAGCATATCCTAAATCAAATAAAATATCGAAGCCAAGTTTGTTTAGTATTAACTGAAACCTTGTTATTAATTGGGACTTACCACAAATAAAAAAATCCGGTCTTATGAACCGGATCTTCAATTGAAAAAATTATTTTTTTACCAACGGTTGAAATTTTTCTTTCCACCATAACCACCGCCATCGCGATCGTTGTTACGGCTTTTATTAAATCCACCGCCGCCGCCACCGCCGCCGCGATTGAAATTTCCACCACCGCCGCCACCGCGAGGTCTTTCTTCGCGTGGTCTAGCAACTGAAACTCCAACAACTTTACCGTCAACTTCGGTTTCATTCAAAGCATCAATAGCCTTTTGTCCTTCTTCGTCGTTCATCTCGACAAAGCCGAAACCACGGCTACGACCGGTAAATTTGTCCATAATAATTTTAGCTGAAGATACCTCACCGTATGCTTCAAATAATTGCCTTAGATCGGCATCGTTGAGTTTAAAACTCAATCCTGAAACGTAAATGTTCATTTTTTTTTAGTTTATTAAAATAAAGATAATAGGTTCTAATGAATAAATCCAAACTACGGTGAGCTAAAAATAACCATCCGAAATGAACGAACTAACAGAACCTTAATTCAAAGATACAAAATAATAGCATTCTCAAAAAAAAATCAATTACTGCAATTATTGTTTATCGCCAAAACATAATTGTCGATCACATCGAGCGATTTTGCCGTAAAATCGCCTGAAAAGCCCGTAATATGGGTATAGTTGACCTTTTTTTTGTAACCTTCCAAAAAACGATTTGCCAGTGAATAGTATGACCAATGCCACATTTCTTCATTGTAGCCAGTGTCGCGTTCGGTTCCCTTTTCGTTATATGACTGGCAAAATCCGTAGGTGGCCGCATTTTTCGCAAGCCAATTATACACCTTCAAACCAGTGCCTGAGGCAAAGTAAGAAGAGGAAGTGCTATTGAGATCCACTTCTGTTCCCCAATGGTGTCTGCTTGTTCCGGGCATGGCACTGTATTGCATGATATAACTCGACAATGCATTGTCGGTCTCAAATTTTGATTTATGCGTTTTCCATTTATCCTCCCATATCCATGATTGTTCCACAAAGGTTCGGGAAGCAGAGATCACCTTTAAATGTATGCCCTCTTTTTTTGCGGCGAGATACATTTTATTATATGATTCATAAGTTTCTTTTAGCAGGAACATTTGTTTGCGATAGGCCATATGTGCAGGAATTTCAATAAAATTGGTATCTGTATAATAATTATTTTTTCCTGTAAGAAAATCAGCTGTTATATATTCATCTTTAATTGCTGCGGAATTTTCAATAGGTATTTTATTAGAAATGCTCTGTAAAAACATACTATTAAAAAGTAAAATAAAGATGCCTGACATTTTGTTTTCTTATTATTTGCAGGAACGAATATAGGAAGATTTTATTGTTTTAACTAACTCCTCATTAAAGTGATTCCAGAAAGACGATCAATTGATCGCGTTGTTTTTGTGAGAGTTGCATATATTCATTTCTGGATTTCTCTGCTTCTCCGCCATGCCATAAAATTGCTTCCGATAAATTTCTTGCGCGACCATCGTGCAAATAAAATGTATGTTTATTTACTGTTTTAAATAAACCAATTCCCCATAGCGGCGGAGTTCTCCACTCCTGCCCTGTTGCATCAAAATCGGGACGTGCATCTGCTAATCCCTCTCCCATATCGTGCAATAAAAGATCAGTGTAAGGGCGTATGTTTTGATTTGAAAGTATTGGAAAATCAGGATGTACACCGGTTTGTATTTTTTCCATATGACAATTATCACATCCTATTTCTGCAAATAGTTTTTCCCCTTTCATTACGTCCTTATCGTCAATATTTCTTCTTGCAGGTACTGCGAGTGTGGAGGAATACAAATACATTTTTTTAAGATCATCGTTTTCAATCTCAGGATCACCTCCTGTTGCAATTTTTTTGTAATTTTTTTGTGAAGATGCAATATTATGTTCCGGAAAATGTTCAGTGCTTATTCCCATATCTCCATTAAATGCAGCGGAAATTTGTTGCAGGATTGTAGGTTGATTTGCCTTCCATCCAAATTTTCCCACTTGCATTTTTTGTTCGATGGAATTCCAAACATAATTTGTTTTTCCGGAAATACCATCTCCGTTCTTATCATCAACATCTGCATAAGAAAGAATGGTTTTTTCAGGAATAGCTTCCAATAATCCTAAACCAATCATTTGTGGAGCTACTCGCGCAGCATACATAATTTCATCATGCATGGCACCATAATTTAATTCGCTGAAATTAATATTGGGTTTGCGAAGGGAATACGAATTGCCATCGGAAAAATTACCCGCAATTTCCTCCCAAATAATTTCATAGATCCCTTCTTTTTTTAAGCCGTCAATTGCATGTTCCTGAAATTGTCCTCCATAATTCGGATCGTCCAAAGGTTCGCCGTGAGTGCCTTTTCCGGGTATGCTCAATTTAATTATAAATCCTTGAGATAATTGCCCTGCTATAGTTGGAGGTTGTCCTCTTCCATCCTTAAAATGACATCCCGAACATGACTTTGCATTAAAATAAGGCCCAAGTCCGTCGCGTGCAGTTGTGCTCGCCGGAGCCTGTACCCAATTCTGATTAAAAAAACTATTGCCTACAAAAAATAATAATTCATCCTCCGATGAAAGTCCGGGAGCAGGAAGAGCAAAGGCATTCACACTCTGATCGAAAACCGTAGTTTCTCCACCAGATAAAATTTTTTCCGAATTATTTAATGTGGTTGATAAGGTATCTTTTTTTTGAAAGGAGGCGAAACTAAACAAAACAATAAATACGGCAATAAACATGAATGCTATAATGGAGTTTTTATATTTTGTAACTGTTTTTCTCATTATTCAGCTGCATTTACATTAATGGTTAATCCGAGTTCTGTTGCCACTTTTGCAAACTGTTCTCCTAATTGTTGCATGGATAAAACTGCTTTCATCACCTGCGGTCTTTTATCCTCAAATACAATGGCGCGATCGAAAGGATAATGGATCTGCATAAGATTGTTCATAGCACTTTTTATAAGTGAATCTGTTTCTTTATACAGATCAATATTTTTTAATTTTATTATTTCACCAATTCCGGAGACCTCAAGCGTTGTTTTATCATTTCGAAGATATGTACCGTAAAATACATGGATAACTCCGCCGAGATTATATATCAGATCAGCTTTGGTATTATCGCTGAAACAACTTTGTTCATCTTCCTGATCTGCATTGTCGTATGCTGTGAACATTCTTTCTCCGGCCATTTCCACTTTGCACAAAACAGCTATTCCGGTAATTATTTTTTGCAGGGAAATGTTTGGATCAGCATTAATAAATTCGCTGCGATAATTATCCGTTTTACCGGGTTCCCATGCTGATTTTAAATAACTTAGATTTTCAATTAATAATTCAACTGCTGTGGTGAGATATATTTTTCTGCGCTCCGCATTTTTTGTTATCAGTAAATAATCGGTATAAGGTCTTGCACCAGGCCCTGCAGTATCAATATCCTGACCCCATAATAAAAATTCTATTGCATGAAAACCGCTGCTGATATTTTCTTCACCACCCTTTTCATTCATCTCCCTGAGTAATTCCTTTGTTATTTCAGGGTATTCGGCGATATTATTTATGATTCCCGCATTTTCATTTCCTATCACATAATCGACATAAATTTCATCAAGAGGCCAGGCATTCAATAAACCTTCTACCCCGGTTAAACCATTATCGATGGGACCATCATAAAACCGAAATACTTCAGTTTTGCCATAAATTTCCCGGGCCGACTTCCAGGCTGTTTTTGCCATTTCAAGATTTTCTTCGGTGGGCTCAGATACCAATAAATTAACCACAGATTGAAGTTCTAATGCCCGTGCCAGAGCGTCGGAGTAAGATGCATAAACGATTTCACAATACCCTGAAATAGTTTCTGTTTCTAGATTGTTTGCAGTGTTAGTGGTTGATTTACAGGCACTTAGAAAAAAACCACAAAGGATGCACCAAATTAAAGCGCCATCAGTAAATTCCTTCAAAACCCCACCCTTAAACCCCATTAGATTATAATCATTCTAAATAACATGCAAAAGTAAATACAAAATTGGGTGAAATTCAATACCGCAATGTAGGTATAGTCTTAAAAAGGAGAAAGGAGTGAGGAGAAAGGAGAAAGGAGTTTAAATTTCTTGCGAAATTTTTGGCGTATACCAGTAGTGAGACCCTCCTGAGAGCGAGAGCCTCACTGGAAGTTCCCATCGGAAGAATTGAGGCTTTCGCTCTTTGCGAAGGTCTCAATAAAGCCTAGGGAAAAAAGTGAATCCTCGCTAGGAGCGAGAGCCTCACTCGCTCCGACAAGATGGTTCTTCGTTTTGAGATTAATGATTATTTTTTTCAAATTATTATTTAAATCAATATTATCTAATTTTTTTTTATCCTTTTTTCATCCGCCTAATCCGCGTCATCCGCGTTCCTATTTTTTATTGGGTTGATCCACTATTGAAACCCTTCTAAGAGCGAGAGCCTCACCTGCTTTTGATTAATACGCACGGACTGAAGTCCGTGGTTACAAGATGGGTCGTCCCTTCGGAACTGGAGGGGTATCAGTCCTGTGTCATTTGTCATTTGTCTTGTGTCATTTGCGCACGGACTGAAGTCCGTGGTTACAAGATGGGTCCTCCCTTCGGGACTGTGGGATCTACAATATTCAAAACTTTTAGAACTGAAGGGATCAATTAATTACATAAGTCCAAGGTGTCGACCTACAAACCACAACGACATACCAAATTAAATTTATCGTAAATTTGAATAGTGAAACAAAGAATTTACATAGACACATCAGTTTTTGGCGGCTTCTATGATGAAGAGTTTTCAGAACATACAGTTCCGTTGATTGCAAGAATTAAAAATGAGGAGTTTATATTACTTTTTTCAACTGTTACCCAACATGAGCTTGAAAACGCTCCAAATAATGTAAAAGCTCTCGTAAAAAGTATAAAAGCGAATAACACAGAATTTCTTGAGACAACTAACGAAGCCATTGATTTAGCAACAGAATATATTTTAGAAAAAGTTGTAGGGCAGACAAGTTTTGCCGACTGCTTACACATTGCGATGGCAACAATAAACCGGGCCGACTTTTTGGTAAGTTGGAACTTTAAACATATCGTAAACATTCAAAGAATTAGAGGTTACAACTCCATTAATATTAAAAACGGCTATAGACAATTAGAAATTCGTTCACCAAGAGAATTTGAAAAATATGAAGACTACTGAAAAAACATTTGACGCTGTAAAATATATGCGTGATCAGCGAGACGAATTAAGTGAGAAATTATCTAAAATGACCAAAGAAGAAATTTTAGAATATTTCAGGAAACGCAAAACGGAGACTACAATAAAGCCCTGTGCTTAATTTGAAAAATATCAATTAATAGGTGGCATTCCGGGAAATTCTGGAGGGATACCATATTTTAATTTCAGGAGGTCATCGTATTTGTCGCAATACATGGCGATGCGATTTATGGTTGCCAGTACTTCATTTTGGTCGAGGCCGTCCACCTCGCGAATTTCTTTAATGAAGGCCCAATCTTTATAGATGGTAAATGCGACGCCGAACATTTTATCGTTATACTCCAGTAATTCTTTGAAAAAAGTTTCTTTGCGGGAATCAGGAATTGGAATTGCGGGAGCAACTACCTGAAAATAGGCGCGATCTAATTTTTCGTTGTACCAAATATCTATCCAAATTTCTGCAGAGCCTCTATAAAAATGCCATTTACCGGCGCGGTCAGTTCTTGCTTTTGTTGGATCAACACGAAGATCGAACAAACTATTTTCAACCATAACGAAATAATTACTCAAATCAATCATTGGCAGATGTATTTAATGTTGGGGGAAATAAATTAATTTTTGAAGACATTATTCTTTTCTGAAGAACCAATTTTGAATTCCTGAAATATCTCTGAACTCAACCGGAATATTTTTAACATTAATTGACACGGAACGAATATACAACCAGGATTCAACCTTGCGTGGAATATCGATGGTATAAATGCCGGAAGTAAATGGAATATCGTTACACAAACAATATTTACACCCGGAATTATTCTTACTATTATAACCGTTGTAGATCAAAACCATTTTGCGAAGGTCCATTAATTTTTGATTTACGGTATCGGAGAGACGATATACTTCTATTTTATAATTATACCCAAGCGGTTGAGTCTGGCTCAATATCCAGCAACTGTCTTTTTTTGAATATTCCAATTTTGTAAAAACATAATCCAAATCTTTTTGGGTGCTGTCGGTAAAAAATACATCACTGATTCTGGCACCCAGAACATCACTGGTGAGATCCTTTTTTGAGATATTGTCGATAATGGTAAATCTGAATTCGCTGTAGGTGGTGCTGTCTTGTGCCAAAAGTTTAAAAGGAATAGCAAGTAGGATGGGTATCAGGTATCGCATATTTCAATCAAAGTTGAGTAATTCTTTTGTATTTCCGGCAATTTCGAGTCCGCCGTTTCGGCCTGCATCGTTAAATATAATGGTATTGGTTACTTTTTCGAGAAGGGTGATGTGTATAAGTGCATTCATACTTTCTTTTACCCTGCCTTCCATAAATCCCAAAACAGGAGAAGCAAGTTCGGCTCCTTCTGCCCTATCAGCTTTAATTGTGAGAATATATTTTTTGTCTTCGAGGATGATGTTAATATTTTTATCATCGAACTGTATCTTTTTTAATTTGGCTCCAGTATAGGTTGCAAATTTTATCAACCTGCCATCAATTAAAAATGCACAAATAAATCCGACAAAGGCGCCGGTTAAAAATGGGATCTTGGCAACAGAGAATTTAAATGATGTTTGTGGTTTTGAAAAATGATTTGTTTGCATCCAAATCCAACTGGAGGGAAATGAGCGACCCCAATCTTTTTCAAGGTAACCTCTTCCACCGGTAAAATCAATTTCCTGATTATTGATATTTAATTTTCCGGTGATATTAAAATCCATACTGATCACCTGATGGTAACATTCCATAAATGGAACAAAACTGTACCATCCCATAATTCCCGGAGCGGTAATTTTTTTTGGCCATAAAAACTGTTCATCGAAATGTAATAATCCTTTTAATTTGGGAAGATCAAGTTTTAATCTTTTGGAAGAAAAACTATTTTCGAGGATCTTTACTTTAAATTCATTTGCATTGGGACGAAAGTCCAACTTGTCGAATTTAAAATATTCAGCAGTGATATTTTTTCCATCTAACACCTGAATAAATGATTGTTTATTTCCTTGCGCATCCATTGCAATTCCCGGGATGATGGCGTAAGCGTATTTTTCTGTTCTGTCTACAATTTTATAATACCATCCTTCAAAAAAAGTCTTTTTCTTAAACCATCCGTGATAGTTCTCGTGGTTGAAAAAGGCTTTGGTGTGGGCGGATATTTTTGACATTGATTTGAGGAGGGAGTCAATTCATTATTTGAAAGTTTGTTTTTTATTTGATGTTTTTTTTGCCACAAAGGCACAAAGACTCGAAGGTTTCACGAAGTTTAAATTGTGTATAAAATGCCAATTTATTGTTTACTAATTCTGATTTTAAAAAAATAAATTTAATTTATTTTTTTCTTTGCGCCTTTGCGGCTTTGCG
>JAYSYX010000082.1:0-13753 GCA_043727235.1 Bacteroidota bacterium | reverse complement strand
TTAAAATTTTCAGGCAATTTAAATCCCATGAATTTCCCGATTCCGATAGCCATATCAGAATAGCCTGAAAAGTCGAAATAGATCTGAAAGGTATATGCAATTGCTCCGATCCAGGTTGCAGTTGTATTTAACGAATCAGGGTCCAATCCGAAAATAGCATCTGCCTGCGCCCCCATCGTATTGGCGATCAACACCTTTTTGCTTAATCCAATACAGAATTGAATAAAACCGGATAATTTATTATTTGCAGTCTCATTGCTTACATGGTCCTTTATCTGGTCAGAAATATCAATATACCGCACTATTGGACCGGCAATTAATTTCGGAAATAATAAAATATATAATTGATACTCCCAAAAATTATACAGTGGTTTATGAACCCTTCTATAAACATCAACAGCATATGTTATACTTTCAAAAGTGTAAAAGGAGATACCGATAGGCAATAATATTTTTGCTATCTCAATAGCAGGAAGTCCAAAAACATGTGTAAAAGCATTCAGGTTATCAACGAAAAAATTACAATACTTAAAATAGATAAGCAGTCCCAGATTCACGGAAAGTGATAGTATTAAAAGAAGAACTCTGTTTCTTTTGGTCGTTGCATTATGCATGAACCTGACAAACCAAAAATCTAGGAAGGTTGCAATAAGTATGATAAAAATAAATTGCGGTCCCCCCCAGCTATAAAAAAAAATTGAACTTCCTAAAATAAAAAAATTCTTGATACCCGGTTTTTTGGGCAACAGACTGTAAATAATTACAAACAGCGGCAAAAATATCGTTAAGAAGTAGGAGCTGCTAAAAACCATAGAAATACAACAAGGTGCAAATAAAGGTAAAATCGTGAGAATTTAAAAATAGGGCGACCTTAATAACCCCACAACATAATGGTCAGTAAGGTCTCACTTGTTTAATGTAAAGTCCATTTACTCCATCAAACTTAAATTCAATATCCAATGCATAGTTTTCGAAATCGGTATTCATAAAATGATGTACATAATAATAGGCCTTGATCTCTCTTAATGCATGGTAGAGTTGGGTTATCTGTTGTTCCGATAGAATTGATTTACCGTTATTTTGGTTGGAAAAAGTTATGTAATCCACAGCAATATGATCTCCTCTGTCGCCAAGCTCTGTTGTATTATACACCACAAACTGTTCACATATCACACTATCATCGGGCTCTACAACAGAAATTTCTCCGATCTGTATATTCACAACAAATCCCGGGAATTCAGTTCGGTATAAATTTTTTGTAATTGCAACTCCATTGGCGCTTTCATAAGGGAATGACCTGTGAACCAAAATTCCCATGCAAACGGAGGACTCCTCTATGCTAAAAATTGTGCGCTCTATAAAGGCGCGATAAGTAAAAGTACTGGCCCAGACTGCTTTAATCGCCTTTTCAATTGATTTTGTGCTGTCGTCAAGAATTCCTGTTTTCGAATCATATAATCCTGCGCCATTAAATCCCGATATATCCTCCGCATTTGTAGAAGAACGGAACCGATATGCTTTTCCATGATCATTTGATCTGATTTTAGTTTCAACAGCAAACATTAAATTTTTATCAATTGGTGCATTTTTTATGGCTTTTCTTATTTCCTTTAAATGTTCTTCCAATAAAGCAGTATTAAATTGTAAGTTTGAATCGGTTATCAATATTTGTATCAAGCTGTCAATTTTTGGATGCTTAATATGTTCTTTATAAAAATAGAAGGGGATAGCAAATCCTCCTTCAGGTACATTATATTCACCCTTAATTTTTATTTTATTTAATTGACTAAAATTTGCAGCTTTACTCCCGACAAATTCTTTCGACTTATTACTTATTTTTTCAATATCAATAATTGATACAACTGAAAGGTCACTTTTTAGATTTTTTATTTTGAGCTCTGGTATGTTTTTCCAAAATTTAAAAGCGTCTTCATATTTTGCTTCTTCAATGGAAAAGGTATCTCTGCTTACAGTGAGTTTTACCAGCTTATTTTCCAGATCTTTTATAGCAGCATCATACCATGATTCAGTGTACATCATACAAACCATTTTTCTGTTATGACTCAGCACATTCACATGACTTAAAGGAGTTTGAAACTGTGTGGTGACAATAGCTGCGCACAGCGGAAGATCAAGAGGATTTTGATTTATCAGCAGGATGTCTTTAGGTTTTATGCTGTCCATTATATTTTTTACATCATATATCTTTTTTAAATAACCGTAAGCTATTCCTTCATTCACGCATTGATATTGTTGTTCCTTAAAAATAATATCGGGAGTTATGTATGGAACAAATAAAGAGCCGTTATTTATCAATTTCTGGATATGTAATGTATTGGCAAGCAATGTGAGCGAATCACCAAAAAAGGTACTTGCCTTTATTTTATAAAATAAATAACTGATATCCTCTGCATTACTTAGGTCTGAACCTGCGAATTCCACAGTATATTTATTTGCTGTTGGAAAATAATTAAGGGTAGCAAGAAGAAATTTTCTTGTATCTCCTGAACTGTAACTTGAATAATTAAATTCGCCCAACGAATAAGGAACTTTAAGAACATTTAGTGCAAAATCGTAATGAAAATAATATTTTGAAGATGCAATAAAATATAATTTGTCTGATTTTACATCGAGCAGAATTTTAACGGCTTCTATATCACTATATTTATCAGAAAGTGCTTCACCCCTTAATTTTTCAAACATTTCTCTGTCGGGGATGGAATCTGAATAATTTTCATTAAAAGGTGTTTTAGAATTAGAATAACAACCTGTCAAACAGGTATTCAAAACAATACAAACTATCAATATAGTTTTCAATAGTATTTGTACTGGTAAATACCTATTTTTCATACTTTGTGAGTATTGACAAACGCAAGAATAAGCATAAAAATTTTAAGGGTAGATGCACAAAACACTATAATTGCACAGCGTTTCGGGTTTTTTATGAAAATTAACATTATAAAATTTGAGGATCCCAAATAATGTATATACATTTATCAGCTAAAACATTTAAAATGAGAAAATTACACTTACTCCTGTTATTATCCATCGCATTGTCGGGCACAATGCATGCAACGATACACATAATCAATGTGTCAAACTTCGTTTTTACACCAAATGCTATCACTGTGAATTGTAATGATACCATTCAATTTCATCGTGTGAATGGCACTCATCCTATAATATCAGAAACGGGAGCCTGGACTACCTTTACCATGAGTGGTGCCTTGATCGATCAAAATATTGTACTTACTGCTGCAGGAACATATGCCTATTATTGTGATTTTCATGGAGCAGCAGGCGGTGTCGGTATGGCAGGAACTATTACTGTAACTTGTGCTCCTCCAACTTGTGATGCTCCTTCCGGTGTTACAGCAACTATGATAACATCAACATCTGCGAAGATAATGTGGGGCGCTGTTGCAGGTGCTACCAAATATCAAATACAATATCGAGAAGCCGGCACCGCAACCTGGTTAAAGAAAAATTCGTTAACAACTTCAAAAAACCTGATAGGTTTGACTCCTTCCACTACCTATCAGTATAAGGTTAAAACAATTTGTGCTGCTGGGTCAAGTCCTTTTAGCATTATTCAAACTTTTACAACACTTGCTTTCCTCGGAGATATAGGTGGAACAAAACAGGAAATCGCCCCTGCTCATGAAGAACATGTTACACAAATGGGAGTTTATCCGAATCCGAATTCCGGTGAATTTCAGGTTGTAATGATGCACGTTCATCAGGATGATGTGAAACTTCAGGTGTACGATATGACCGGCAAACTTATTTTAGAACAACCGGTAACACTGATGGATATGGATTTTGTGGAAAATATTAAACTTCCGGAAGGTTTTAAAGGAAATGCAATTATTAAGGTTTCCGTTGATGGAAAGGATTATACAAAGGAAATTTTAGTACAGTAAAAGGTTTGAATCCAATTAAGATCTAAAAGATAAATTGTAAAGTTTTATTGCCACAAATACATGAATTTTAATTTGTGCATTCGTGGCAATTTTTTTTGTCAACAAGGTGGACTAAAAAATTTTGAAATAAAACAACAGTCTTTTTTCTTACTTTCGCACCATGCGGATTTTACTACTTCCTTTTGCATGTATATATGGGGCACTGATACTTATTAGAAATTTTTTTTACGACAAAGGTTGGCTGCGCAGTTTTGAATTTGATTTCCCTGTTATTTTAGTTGGTAATCTATCTTCGGGAGGCACAGGCAAAACCCCACATGTGGAATATTTGTTGCGTTTGCTGATGCCAGATTATAAAGTGGCAACACTCAGCAGAGGTTATAAAAGAAAGATGAAAGGATACGGCATGGCAACAGAATTAAGTTTAGTTGAAGATATAGGTGATGAACCAAAATTATATAAACAGAAATATCCAGAGGCAGAAGTTGCAGTGAGTGAAAAACGTGTTATCGGAATTTATTATTTATTGAATGATGAACCCGATGTAAAGGTTGTTATTCTGGATGATGGAATGCAACATCGCAGGTTAAAAGCAGGATTACAAATTTTATTGACACAATATCATAAACCTTTCACCGATGATCACATGCTTCCTGCCGGTAATTTAAGAGAACCGGCTTCAGGAAAAAAAAGGGCACACATTATAATTATTACCAAATGTCCCGGAACTTTATCTGCATCGGATAAAAAAGAAATTAGGGAGAAAGTTAAAGCGGGGGAAAATCAAAAGATGTTTTTTACAATGGAGCAATATGGGAATTTATACCCGTTATTTGATGATCAAAAAATAACGCAGATTAAAAATGAACAAAGTGCTTTAATGGTAACAGGAATTGCAGGTAACAATGAAATGGGAAATTATTTAAGTTCTACCTTCAACAATCTCAAGACGATTACTTTTGGCGATCATCACTATTATACAAATGATAATATCAAATTTATTCAACTCAAAGCAGAAGGTAAAATTATTATTACCACAGAAAAAGATGCTATGCGACTGATGGAAAAAAAGGAAATAATAATGCAATACAACCTGTCCATTTTTGTATTGCCAATTGAGATTAAATTTCTTGAAAATGCGGAGATGTTTTCAGATCTCATTCATCAATATATAGAAAGTTATACCGTAGATGAAAAAGTAGTGAATTAACCTCTGGTAACTACCTAGAACAACAACCCTCGTTTACAAAACCTATCTTTGCACTTTAAATGTTTAATGAAATGGATACTTTAATGGATAGATTGAATGAAGCAGTTTTCTTCATTCGCCAACGCACGACCTTTCAACCCGAGTACGGTATCATATTGGGAACCGGATTAGGTAATTTGGTTACGGATATCAAGGTAGAAAGTGAGATCAATTATTCCCTTATTCCGCATTTTCAGGTTTCAACCGTTGAAAGTCACAGTGGTAAACTTATATTTGGAACCATTGGGGATAAAAAAGTTGTCGCAATGCAAGGCCGGTTTCACTATTATGAGGGTTACACTATGGAGGAGGTTGTTTTTCCTGTCAGAGCTCTGAAATTATTAGGTATAAAAAAACTGTTTATATCAAATGCCGCGGGAAGTTTGAACACCCATATCAATAAAGGTGATCTGATGGTAATTCGCGATCACATAAACCTACAACCTTCAAATCCTCTTATTGGACCTAACGATTATGATCTGGGACCTCGTTTTCCTGATCTTTTCCGTTGTTATGATCCAGATCTTATCGCAAAAGCACTGGAAATTGCTGTTACAAACAATATTACCTGTCACTCAGGTGTTTATGTGAGCGTGCCGGGCCCGAATCTGGAAACAGCGGCAGAATATAAATATCTGCATATTATTGGTGGTGATGCAGTTGGGATGAGTACTGTTCCCGAAGTATTGGCGGCAGTTCACATGGGTTTACCGGTTTTTGCAATATCTGTGATTACGGATAAAGGTTATCCGCACGATGAAATTGAACCGGTAAGCATTGAAAGTGTAATTGCTGTTGCAAAAGAAGCTGAACCTAAAATGACACTTATATTGAAGGAAATGATCGCAGGATTGTAAATTAATTACAATATTTTTATTAAATGGAAGAAGAAGTTTTAAAAAATATCGCAAGTCAGCTTCGGCAACCACAAGGTGAATTTGCCATTGAGGTAGGAGAGAGGATGAATAAAGGAAATCTGCATATAAATTTATTTACCATTGACGCATTAAATTTAAAGGGTGAGGAAAATATTCTGGAAATAGGGATGGGAAATGGATTTTTTGTAAAAAATATTCTGAATAAGTTTCCGCAAATTAAATATACCGGTTGTGATTATTCTGAAATTATGGTGGAACAATCCAGGATCAATAATAAAGATTTTATTTCCGGAGGGCAGGCCAATTTTCTTTTGGGTGAAGCACATAATTTGCCTTTTGAAAAGGGAAGTTTTGATAAAATATTTACAATTAATACATTATATTTTTGGGAGGACATAATTACTGTCTTTAATGAATTTAAGAGAGTTTTAACCGCTCAAGGTCAGCTCATAATTGCTATCAGACCAAGGTCAGTATTGGAAACTTATCCATTTGTAAAATATGGCTTTAATATGTTTGATCGGAATGAACTGGTTGCCTTGATTACCGAACATAATTTCAAAATTTTGAATGTTTTGGAATTAGAAGAACCAATGCAGGAAATAAATACTTTGCAAATGCCGGTTTCAACCTTATTGGTAAGTGCCGAAAAAACAGGAAATTAATGATCCCAAAATTAAATCATATTAATTTGAGATCTCTTCGGCCAGGTAAAAACGATGGTTGGTTTAAATTATCCTTTAAATTTCTGACCTTCTGTATTTTATTTCTTTCCGCAACTTCAATGTCAGCTCAAACAGATACAACTTTGGTTGATTCATCAAAAACAGGAGTGCTTTTTGATTATACAATTGCCAGAGTGGAATATTTTATTGGCAGCGATATAGATAATTTTAAAAAAATTGACACTTCACTTAATAATTTTCAAAAATTCAATCCTGTAAGAAGATCAACTTTTGAAAACACTTATCTTGGAAATTTGGGTTCGCCTTATTATTCAAGATGGTTTGAACTTGACCGTGAAATAGGTTTTGATTATGGCCGACATGAACGTGATCTGTATTTATTCGATATTGATGAATTAAAATATTACCGAAATAATGTCCCATTTACCGACCTTTATTATGTAACAGGATCAGATGCCGAACAATTATTTCATATAACACATGCAAGAAATATCGGCAAGGATATAAATATCTCCCTCGACTTTGATAAAATTGCATCAGAGGGATATTATCAACACATGAAAAATGAATATACCAATGTGGCACTTAAAGGTTGGTATAAAACGCCGGGAGGAAAATATGCTGTTTATTTGGGAGGAATTTATTCCCAAAATAAAAGTGATGAAAATGGCGGAATAAATAATGACACTCTATTTAACTATCCAAATCCCGACCTTGCGGAACCTTATAGGTATGAAGCATTTACGGAATGGAAGAACTGGCAGGGACAGATGATGCAGCAATATCATTTCGGAAAAACGAAAAGTTATGTTATTAATGATTCCACAAACGGAACATATTTTGTACCCGCCGTTGCTTTAACACATACTTTTGGACTCCATAATTATTATTATTTATTTGAAGATGCAGAGGCCGATCAGAGTTTTTATGGTTTTATATTTTCCGAGGCTGATACCCTTCGCGATCAATCTGATGTGGATGGATTTTATAACAGATTTTCAGTGGGCAGTGAAAAGTTTAAAACAGTTGCCAAAGATTCTCTGGTTGCGACTAAATTTAATTGGGAAATTTTCGGTTTGCAACAATATCATGAATTATCAGATCAATCAGGTTCATATATTTATAATAATTTAATTGCCGGCGTTTCCGTTGGAGGAAACTACATCTTCGATTCATTATTCAATTTTAAAATAAAAGGCGAATATGATCTTGAAACAAATGATTATGAAGGAGTATTTAATCTAAAATTTCCTGGTCTGCCCTTAAATCCTTCCATCACTTTTATGAATGCAACATACTCTCCAACAGTTATGCAAAATCATTATTATGGGTTTGATAACAGATGGGAACTTGATCAGGAAAAAATTCAATATTCGAAAATGGGCCTTACTTTTTCGAGCAGATCAATTGGGTTCAGGCTGGATTTAAGTTATGAAATTGCAAACGATTATATTGCATACCCATATTTCACTGATGAATTAAATTTGAAAATAGCAAAAGTTTTATTAAATCAGAATTTCACTTTAAATAATTTTCATTTAAATAATTCTCTTGGATTGCAACTGTTAAATGAATCCAGTCTCGACTTGCCCGGCTTATTGGCAAATATATCCTGGTACTATGAAAATCATTTATTTAAAAGTGCATTATTTTTTCAGGCTGGTGTTGATGCCTGGTATTGTTCGGAATATGGAATACATGCATATGATTTTGTAACTGGTAGTTTTTTTTATTATAATCCATATCAGGTTCCGGGTGGGAAAAATTTTCAACCCGTAATTGACGTCTTTGCCAATTTCGATATTCGTACTTTCCGTTTCTTCCTAAAAATAGATAATGTAGCACAAGGTTTATTCAACAAAGGTTACTATGAGGCACCTTTTTATCCTATGCAACCGAGAGGATTTAAATTGGGTGTTGATTGGTTTTTGTTTTATTAAAGATTTCTTTGAAAAATTTTATGCCCAAATAGATTTTTTGCACTAATGATGTAACTTCCTCCATACAGGTAAATCATATATTTGAGCGCTTGATTTTATCAAAGTCCCACATAACTCTCCTCTATCATAAAATCCACCAACTTATTAAAGTCTCTGTTGTTGTCGTAATAGGTCTTTAACTGTCGATCGGCACCGGTTCCGTTATTCAGCATCCATTTAATATTTTCGAGTTCTTCACGACTGCCCAATTCATCTACAACATCATCCACAAAGTCTAAAAATTCCAATACAAGATCTTTGGTATCTACCTCTTCCTGTTTGCCGAAATCGATTAGTTTGCCGCCAATTCCATAACGTGCAGCGCGCCATTTATTTTCCTGAATTAATGCACGGTCGTAATTGCGCCATCCGATATTGCTTTTACTTAACTTAAATAATTTAGCAGTTATTGCCTGCATTAAAGCTGCCAAAGCAAGAGTTTCGTCCACACGCAAAGGAATATCACACATTCTGAATTCGATGGTATTAAAATAGGGATGAACACGAAGGTCCCACCATATTTTTTTACCGTTGTCGATGCAATTTGTTTTTACCAATAGTGCAACAAAATTATCGAAGTGACTTGCATCATTAAATACATCCGGAATACCTGTGCGTGGAAATTTATCAAATACTTTTGTACGAAACGATTTAAATCCTGTATCCCTTCCTTCCCAAAATGGAGAGTTAGTAGATAAAGCAAAAATATGAGGTAAAAAATAACGCAGTGAATTCATCATATACACTGCAACATCTCGCGATGGCATTCCGATATGCACGTGTAATCCGAAAATTAAATTACTTCGCGCAGCTTCCTGCATTTCATTTACAATTTCCTGATAGCGAGGATGATTCGTAATCAATTGTTCTTCCCAGGATGCAAAAGGATGTGTTCCCGCAGCAGCAATTTTTAATTTATCATGATCAGCTAACTCCGCAATTATTTTTCTCAATTGAACAACTTGATTGCGTGCATCTTTCATATCCTTGCAAATACTGGTTGCAACTTCCACCACACTCTGATGCATCTCTGCTTTTATATCAACATCGTATTTTGCACCATTTTCAATAATATGATGACGGCGATGCGAAAGGTCGCGGGTCTCCGGGTCAATTATCTGAAATTCCTCTTCTATGCCTAAAGTAAAATCCTTATATAAACTACTCATGAATTATATTTCTTTTTATGACGAAACAGAAGGATTAAAAATTGGTTGAGTTGCGCGATTATGAGCAATACCATTTACGGAATGATGCACATATGTTCCCCAACTTAAATTATCCTGGCCCTCTTTATGTATCATCGCTCTTTCAATTGCCATTAACGCAGCATGTTCTACAACCCATTCAAAATTTTCTTCCCCAACAGAAACCTTTTCTGCATCGGGAGCAGGATTACAAAAATCAATTGCATAAGGAATTCCGTCTTTCACTGCCCACTCAACAGTATTAAAATCATAACCCAATGCCTGATTTAATGCTAATGTATAAACTCTTACAGTTTCCAACAATTCTGCAGATGCTACAGGACCATTCCAGGTATAACGAAGATGTGCAGGATTGCGCGGTTCGTAATACATGATATGCACATATTTTTGTCCAAGGCAATAACATCTGAAATAATAATCAAAAGTAACTTCACTCTGTAAAATATTTACATCTGTTGCGGTTTCCGCATATTTTTCGAAAAATTGTTCCATGCTGTCCACTTTATAAACTCCTTTCCATCCTCCGCCATCATGCGGTTTCATATATGCAGGGAATCCGATGTATTTAAAAATTGTTTCCCAGTCGAGGGGATATTTTAAATTGCGGAAGGAATGTGATTTTGTATTCGGAGGTAATTCATGTGAAGGCAACAAAACTGTATTCGGAACCGGTATTCCAAGTTTTACTGCAAGGGCATTATTAAAAAACTTTTCATCTGCACTCCACCAAAATGGATTGTTCATCACAGCAGTGCCACTGATAGCCAAATTTTTTAAATAACTTCTGTAAAAAGGTGCATCGTGTGAAATGCGATCGAGAATAACGGCAAACTCACCGGGTTCACCCTGAATAACTTTGTCGATCAATACGCGTTCAGCAACTATGCCATCAATGTTTTTGCTGTTGATGCGATCAATAAATGCAGTGGGAAAGGAGTCTTCCATTCCATGAATAATTCCTATTTTTTTTATCATCTGGTTTTTTTTATACCCTTTGCAGGGGCAGTCGTATTATTTATAAATTTTGTCGAAATCCAACATGGATAAAAATCTTGGTAATTGTTGTCTCCACGCAGGCCAATCGTGTTTTTCTCCCTCCAACACCTCTAAAGTATGCGGAATTTGTTTAAGTCCAAGCACCTGAGCCATTTTATAATTGGAATCAAGACACATATCAAATTCGGCGGAGCCCAAAAATATTTGCATTTTCCAAATATTTTCATCTTCCAGACCTGCAATATAATCCACCGGATTATTAAAATATACATCGTCGTTATAGTGGCCGTCCAATTGTGTTTTGATATCAAATTTTGCATGGAGCGAAAACATAGCCGCAACAATGGATGGATTTCTGAATGCGAAATTACATGCATGATATCCACCAAAACTGCAACCACCAACTCCTATGCGGTGATGTCCCGTTTGTTCTCTGATGGCAGGATATACTTCCTCCAACAACATTCTTTCATATAACATTTGATTTTTAACTCTATCGGCGGGGTTTGCATCCGTATTGTACCAACTATGTTTGTCTATGCTATCAGGGCAATAAACCTTTATAAGGCCGGATTCAATAAACCAGCCAATTGATTCAACAAGTTTAAAATCGCGGTTTTCGTTGTGCATTCCCATGGATGTAGGGAATAATATCAGCGGGAAACCCTTTGTCCCAAAAGTCAGCATATCTACATTAATGCCCAGGGCAGGGGATGACCAACTGTGTTTTTCTTCGTTTAGCTCCAAGGTATAGGTTTTTTTATCAATTGATGTCAGGAGCGGCAAAGGTACGATAAAACAGGCCAACAGACAATCAAATTCACACGTAAATGTTGAATTAATCTAAAATTTATATACTTATTTGCGTTAAATTTGCCTTGTTAAATGAAGCTTAAAGTCGCCTCGAAGGTTAGTGTTGAATTTGTAAAGATAAGGTCGTCTTATTTAAATCGCGATGTTGCACTCACCATAATTTTACCTCCGCATTACCAACAAAAACCATATCCGGTATTATGGCTTAATGATGGGCAGGATATACCGCCCATGGGCTTAACGGAGGTGATAAACAGCCTTATAAAAGAAGAAATAATCACTCCCTTTTTAGTGATAGGGGTGCATGCAAATGAGGATAGATTGCAGGAATATGGAAGCAGCTCAGCTGTTGATTTTAAAAACAGAGGTTCCAAGGCGGGACTTTATTCCGAATTCATGATAAACGAGTTGTTGCCCTATATTCGTAACAATTATTCCGTTTCCAGAGATAAAAATAAGAACGTGGTTGCCGGTTGGAGCATGGGCGGATTAAGCGCTATTGATATTGTTTGGAATTTCCCGAATTATTTTGGAAAAGTAGGAGTATTTTCCGGCAGTTTATGGTGGAGGATGAAAGCCTATAACCGTGGTTATAAGGAAGACAAACACAGAATTATTCATCAGATGATACGCAATTCCGAAAAAAAGGAGGGACTTAAATTTTGGTTTGAATGCGGGACAAATGATGAGCAGGCCGACAGAAATAAAAACGGACTAATTGATTCCATTGATGATACTATTGATTTCATACAGGAATTGAAAAATAAGGGTTACGACGATACAAGAGATATTCAATTTGTGCTTATAAAAGGTGGTGAACACAATCAGCAGACCTGGAGCGAAATTATGCCTTACTTTTTAACCTGGGCATTTGGTAAATAAGCATACTTGATCTATTTAATTATTCTGCACAATATTTATCCTTGTAATATGACAAGTCCGCAAAATAAAATACGCAATTGGCAAAAGATCATTTTTAAAAATTTACACGTAAATGGGTTGACGCTTTTTCCTATAATATTGATCAATAATAAAGGGTTGTTGCGCGACAAGGTATTTATTAATCACGAACATATTCATCTGCGGCAACAATTGGAAATGGCTGTTTTTCCTTTTTATTTATTGTATCTGATCAATTATCTGATAAACAGAATTAAATTCAAAGATCATTATTCTGCTTACAAAAATATTTGTTTCGAAAGAGAAGCATATCTCAATGAAAAAGATCTGAGCTATTTGAAAAAAAGGAAATTATTCAGCTGGCTAAAATATTTATAACAGGGTGCAATAGGCTGCCATATAAAAAGTATAGGAAGTTTTTAATTCTTCTCTTATTGGGATCTTTTTTTTAAGTCTCTCGAGAATGAGATCCAATGCTTGGCTGTCGGTCAAATTATTTGCACTTGCCAATTCCCTTATCTCGCTCTGGTACGGCGCTAATGTGTCCTGCCAGTTTTTCGGCAAAGATTCTTTTATCCTCCTGAGGGCTGTCAGGCATTGCAGTGCAAATTCCTGAACTCTGATGTCTTCGGCGTTGGTACTCATTTATTCAAATAATTAGCTGCAAATTTAGTGAATTTCTAATGGAGTTGCTGTTATTAAGTGAGTTGCAGAGGATATTTTTCCTGAAGTATTTTAAAAAAGGACTTCTTTTTTTGTCGGCTTTCCAGCCAGGAAATAAGGTCAAATCTTATCGACCTTTTTTCCCAAAATGGATCTGAACTCAGCTGATAAAGATCCTTTAACAATTGAGATTCTAATTTTAGTTTTGAAATAGGAGGCGATATTTTTGATTTTGACCTTTTAATGTTCTCCAGGCATATATTCTCAAACATCGATAATCCTTTTCCCAGTTTAAGGGTAGTATACAGTGAGCGAAACGACGAACGAAGAGTTGTGAAGTCCCTTTCTAAATAAGCCGCTAAATAGGAAAGCATTGTATAATTAATAGAAAGTTCTCTGTTTTTAAGGCGGGATATTACTTTTTTGTTCCGGATCAAAAGTGAAATTGTTTTTTTATT
>JAYSYX010000081.1:0-13765 GCA_043727235.1 Bacteroidota bacterium | reverse complement strand
AGAAATAATCGTTCATCCTTTTCACAAAATACTTTTAAGCACATCAACCCAACAACCTCTGCGCTTCCGTAAATATATTCTGTGTAATTCTCCTGTTTGTAATTGCTGATATGAAGGTCCATTTCCATGCTATTCAAAAAAGAATCTATTAAAGTTCTATCAATATTATATGCATGAACAGTTAATTGAAATGCATGGAGAATTGGATTTAATGAAATTTTTTCGTCCAAAGCCCGATTTGTATCAACTCTGAATCTATTAAAAAGATCTTCCTTATCCCAGTCGTGAAAGGTATCAACAATCTCATCTGCAAATCGCACAAAACCATAAATGCCGTAAATAGCATCGTGGTATTTTTTATCCAAGGCCTTAATGCCCAATGTAAAAGACGTGCTGTACAATTCAGTAACCTTGCGACTGCAGGCAAAAGAGGATTGGTGAAACAGTTCAAGCATAGTTTTCGTTGTTGGAATAAAACGGTATATACGATGTTTTGTTCATATTGAATTTAACTTTGTTGTTGTTTTGAATATTTTTTTGATCTCTTTTGCAGCTACAAATCCGGAAATTATGGCAGGAGGTACTCCAGGCCCCGGAACTGTAAGCTGACCGGTATACACCAGATTCTTTATAGCTTTATTGTGCATTTTGGGCTTAAATATAGCAGTTTGATTTAAAGTATTGGCAAGTCCATATGCGTTGCCTTTATAGGCATTATATCTGGAAACAAAATCGTTTGGTGTGAAAGATTTTTTATAAATGATGCGATCGCTCATTTTGTCGCCTGCAAAATCTTCTATCCTTTTAATAACGGATTGAAAATATTTTTCTGAGGTAAGTTCATCAGAGCTAAGTCCGGAAGCCACCGGGATCAGTATGAACATATTTTCATCTCCAGGAGGCGCAACAGTAATGTCAGTTTTTGAGGGAACACACACATAAAATAAAGGATTTGATGGCCATCGGGGATTTGTATAGATCTCATCCGCAAAAACTTCAAACGACTGATCAAAAAACAAGTTGTGGTGTAATAAATTATTTACTTTTCCTTTTATACCCAGATAATAAATAATTGCAGAGGGGGCAAATACTTTTTTCCCCCAATAAGCTGCATTGTAATTTTTATCATTTTCCGTTAATAAATGCTCCTCCACATGATTGTAATCTGCTGAAGCAACAACTGCATCGCAATCTATTTGTAAATCCCCAACTAAAATATGTTTAACTTTTCCTTCAACAGAATGGATTTTTGTAACTGCAGAATTGAAATGAATTTCCACCCCTAAATTTTCCGCAACCTTTTGCATCCCTTCAATTATTTTATACATTCCACCCTTTGGATACCATGTTCCTAAAACGAGGTCGGCATAATTAAGAATGGAATATAAGGCAGGAGTATTAGAAGGCAATGCACCTAAAAAATAAACCGGGAACTCCAATATTTTTCTGATCTTTTCACTTTTAAATTTGCTGTAAACCTCTTTGCGAAGTGAGGTAAATAACTGCATAGTGAACAAGGATTTCACCATTTTTAATTCTGCAAATTCCAAAACAGAATTGCATGGTTTAAAAACCATATCCTCCATTCCAACCTTATATTTATAGGCAGCATCATTTAAAAATTTCTGTAAAGCAGGTGTAGAGCCGGGTTCCAATTGTTCAAATAATTTATAAAGTTCTGCAAGAGAGGCAGGCATATCAATAAAATCATCCGAAGAAAAATATATTCTGTAAGCCGGATCCAATCTTACCAATTCATAAAAATCGGAAGGTTTATATCCGTATAGATCAAAAAACCATTCAAAAACATCCGGCATCCAATACCAGCTTGGCCCCATATCAAAAACAAATCCCTTCTCCGAAAAAACGGATGCTCGACCACCGGCAGATTCATTTTTTTCGAGTAGGGTTACCTTAAATCCTTCTTTAGCCAATGCGCATGCAGCAGAAAGTCCGCTAAATCCCGACCCTATTACTACAATATGTTTTGGCATAGTTTGGTTTGTTTAAGCTAAAGTGTAACAAACGGCACTAACTTGTAATTGTTCATTATTTATAAAATTTCCATCAACGTGCGAAAAGCAAAAGCATCATCACCGAATAATTTAGGCATTTCTTTTTGTAGGGCAGGTGCAGCGTTTTTTTGATATTGTTCATACTGATCTATCGTGGCACAACTGTATTGAATTGCAAATGTAAAATCATCCGGGTCTCCATCATTTACGATCTTGCAAATTCTGCTATCCAAAAAATATCCCGTTTCTAAAACCTTCGGAATATGAACATTGCGCATCCAATCCAGCCATTCTGTTGCACGATGTGGTTCCACTTTTATAGTTACGTTGTAGATGTACATTTTTTTTTGGGTGAAAATAAGGAATCAATTGATAATTGGCAATTGACAATTGATAATTGAGCAAAGTCCAAAAAAAATGAGTAATGAGTTATGAGTAATGAGTAGGTTCGACGAAGACTTAAAGATTTTCGCTCTAATGGTATATAAATTTTCCAATAGGAAATACAATCTCCAATGATAGCTGTTAGCAAACTCATTACTCATAATTCATCACTCATTTTATGATCAGTAATAAAAGTTCTAACCTAAATCCGACCGAATGAGTAATGAGAAGCCTAGAGGATAACCCAAATTTTTCGCATCAACTTGGATAAATTTTCAAACAAGAAATCAAAACATCAGTGTTAGCAGTTTGCAAACTCATTACTCATCACTCATTACTCATTGTCTAGTGAGACCCCCACTGAAAAAGTGGGAGCCTCACTTGTGATTTATCAATTCAAATTATCACCTCTCAACGCTCTGAATCTTTTTCTCGCTTCGTTGGCATAGAGGGAATCTTTGAAGTTGAGAATAATTTGTTCGTAGGCAAGTTTTGCCTTCTCTATTTCTTTGAGGTCGTATTGATAGATCTCGGCAAGTTTAAAAATTGCATCATCTGCTAATAATTCGAAGGTATAATTTTCGCGGATTGTTTCGAGATAGGTCACTGCCTTGGTAATATCTTTTTGTTTAAGAGCAATTGTAGATTTTAAGAATAGGATATCATCTGCAAGTTTATGAGCAGGATATCTTGCATCTAAAGTGTCAAGAATTATTACAGCTTCCTTTATTTTATTTTGAAATACCATAAGATCTGATTTCGCAAATAATTCCATGGGTTCAGCCACCGAATCAAGTCCCAAATTTTCTGTAATAAATACAGATAATTTCATCGCATCGTTGGAAACTAATTCGCTGGTTGCTGCTTTTAAGACATCTAACATTCCTTGCGAGTATTTGAAGTCGCCGCGATAATAGGCAAGTTTAGCATTTTTTAATCTGGCTTCTTCACCGAGAGGTTCGTCCTTCATCGCTTTATCAACTTGCGAGTATAATAAGGTTGCTTCCCAAACATCTCCGGAGATCAAATAAAAATCACCGAGGTCCAGTTTAATTTTTGAGCGGTCAGAAATATTTAATGCCGGCCATTCCATCACCGGTTCCAGAATTTCGATCGCACGATCAATATCGTGAATATAAAATGCTTCTAATTTAGCAAGATCGGCTGTTACCGTTGCAGCACGGAAATCATTTTTGAGATATTCCTCTAAAAAGTCGGTATAACTGCTTTTTAATTCAGTGATATCAACTTCCGAATAATTATTTGTTTTGAATATTTTATCCTTTCTGCAATTCAGAATTCCATTTTTGGAACTGAAATAATAGGGAAAATTTTTTCCTTTTGCGATGATATAATTATATCCTTCAATAGCGTTGTCATATGCACCCTCAATTTTAGCCGTTTCAGCAAGATCAAAAACACGTTCACCATTTTCTTTATTTCTTTTATCTAGAGCTTTTGCCTGAATAAATGCGCCGTCAAAATCTTTGAGCTGAATATAATCCCAGATCAACAATTCGGTAAATAATATTTCATTCTGATTTTTTTGGATGCGTTCAAATATTTTTTCCTGCAATAGGGTATGATCTTTTTCTTCATCTAAAATTCTGCCGAGTGCAGCAGTGGTTTTGCTCATTGCACTCTTGTCGTTCTCTGCATAATAATCAAGATAGGTCTCCATACTCAGATCCAGGTTCCCGGCTCTGTAATACATGCCTCCCAATTCATAATTAAACGAATAGTTTGAAACAATTTTTTGTGCCTTTTCATAGGTTTTTATGGCATTATATAATTGATCCAACCCCACAAAAGCATTTGCCAATAGATTAACCTGTGTTTTATTATCTGTAATTTTTTGAATTGCGAGACCCCATTGTTTGTCGCGTTCTTTATTATCCCCACTTTTCTCGAATGCATATCCAAGGTCTACATAATAGGTAAGATTTTCAGGGTTGTTTTTTATTTGTTTGCCAATAATTTTTTCAATTTCCTTAAAATCATTTAATACTAAAAGACAATTAAAATAGGATTTGTAATAACTGTTGGCATTTTCGTTATACAATTTTTTATAAATATCGGCCGCTTTATCATATTCTCCGTTGCTCATGTATTGTTGTGCAAGCGTAGCTTCTGATTGTGCAAAAGTATTTGAACAAAGGATTGTGAAAACGAATAAAATGCTAAGAAATTTCTTCATATTTTAATTATAAACGAAAATTACATCAAACAATTTTAATATTCTTAAAACCGCAACAATAATTAACAGGTTGGAGGATTTTAATCCTGCAATTTAAAAGCGATCGGTATTTGTTGGTAAACTCGCACAGGAATACCACCTTGTTTACCGGGTTTCCATTTGCGCATTTCGTTAACTATTCTCAAGGCTTCCTGATCACATCCTCCTCCAATTCCCTTTTTGATTTTTGCGTCTGAAACGGTTCCGTCCTCGTTCACAATAAAAACTACAACAACTGTTCCCTGAATTCCGTTTTCTTTGGCATCCTGAGGATATTTTACATTATCCTTTAAATATTTAGTTAATCCCTTCGACCCACCTGGATATTCAGGTTTTACCTCAACACTGAAGTAAACAGTATTTCCATTACCACTTTCTAATGATTTTGAATCTGATCCTTTTTCTGCAGTTCCATACGATGTGGAATCAACCTTCTTATCAATAACTTTATTTTCTTGGTCATCTTTTACCTTATCATCATCCTTTACCTCCATTTCAGTAAGCTCCGATGTTAAAATTTTTTTGGCAGCAGGTGGAACTGCCGGAGGGAGCAATTTAAACAAAGGTGGGGGTTCAGACAGGGTTACCTCGGATAGATTTATTACTAATGGTTCGGATTTGTTAAGGAATGAAAAATCAATATAAATAGCGGCAACAGCAATGAAAACCACTCCTGTAATGAGATATAATGCTTTTAAAATATTTCTTTTTGTGAGATTTCGAAGCGCATAGGAGCCGTATTCTTTATTCCGATTTTCGAAAACGATATCGTTAAAAGATTGATTGAGATAAGATTTTGATGGCTCCATGTTTGATTAAACCCGCTCTTGTATTCTGTTGACCTCCTTATAAACAAAAAACATTCCGAATAAGGTTCTACCTTCCAATTTGAATAATTATCTGCGTTTTGACGAAAATACTAAAATACAGGTAATGGTCACTAAACACCCAACGGTATTTGCCAATGCATCTAACATATCAAAACTTCTTGTCGGAAGGATCAGTTGTATCAATTCGATGATAAAACCATACAAAATGCATACTGTAACGGAGAAAATTGCCCTTTTATTTAACGAAGTATAGGCTGGGAATGGTTTTATCCACTGAAATGTAAGATAGGTGAGGACAGCATAGACAAATACATGCATCACCTTATCAGGCTCCCAAATGGATAAAGAGGGTAGATCCGGGCCCGGAATTACACTTACTACCATGATCACGGCCGCCCATAAAAATAACAGAACAGGCCATGTTCTTTGGTGAATGGTCATATATTTTACGCTGAAATAATTACTCCGTATTCCGCAGCAGACAATAAACTATCTACTTCAGATGGGTTTGAAAGCTCTACTTTTATCATCCATCCTTTTCCGTATGGGTCCTGATTTACTGATTCGGGTGCTGCATCCAGCGCGGTATTCATCTCCGTAATCTTACCTGAAACAGGCATAAACAATTCAGATACCGTTTTAACCGCTTCCACAGTTCCGAAAACCTTCTCTTTTTCAACATGATCACCAATAGATTCTATATCGATATAAACGATATCACCCAATTCGTGTTGAGCAAAATCGGTGATCCCTATGGTTGCGATATTGCCTTCAATACGGACCCATTCATGATCCTTAGTATATTTTAATTCCTCAGGTATATGCATAAAATGATTTTTTGAGAGGTCAAAAGTAAGGGTTTTGGAGGAAAGTTTGAAGGATATAGGTTGCACCAAAAGAAATTTTCAGTTGTGCTTTAAATAAAACAATTATTTTATTTACAAGATTATTAAGTCAACCATTCCTTTGGCTGTTAATTGGTGCACCTGCCTGATTATCTCGGCAAGCAGGTTCGTGGCAACCTTTTTTACCCCACAATACGGATGAAAAAATTAGCCACGAATGCACGAATATAAAATAAATAATTAAATCCAAAAACACATACATCCCAAAACATCGGCTGTTCATTCGTGCATTCGTGGCAACCTTTTTAAGCCCAAAAGTTTTAGCTCCGATTTTCGCAGAGTCCCTTCGGTGACTCTGCGAGGAAACTTTTGTTTTGGCTGTTTAATCGTGCATTGGTGGCAACCTATTTAAGCCTAAAAGTTTTAGCTCCGATTTTCGCAGAGTCCCTACGGTGACTCTGCGAGGAAACGAAAAATGCCCCTTCAATATTTATATTTTGGGGCATTGTAATTATATTTTATTTGCTTTATTCGCTTAAACTAAATCTCACTTTAATACCTGCATTAGTAGAAGTGATAGGATAAGAAGTTGAAATTTTAGGAACAGTTTTTTGTCTGTCGAAATAAAGTTGGATATTAAATCTGTCGTTAACTACATAATCAATTGTTGGCGACAACGATATACTTGTTAAACCACCTGTTGGTTCGTTAAGATCCTGATCCAATCTAAAATTGGTAGTAATATCATCTCTGAAACTGAAATCCAATTTAAAGGTAAGATCGTTTTCAAGGTTAGGACGTTTTCCTCTCCATTTGAATGGGAAGGTAAAGCCAGTCATTTTATAACCCATACCAATAGTAAATTCAGTGGAGTGAATTTGGGTCAATTGATAATCGATAAAACTCATCGTGAGTGTTCTCGATTTTTTGAAATCAAATTTAGAGGTAATTCCATTTACCCAGGTTGCATCAATTCCAATAAGTGGAGATAATGATTCATTTATTATAACATTCGGGATGTCATATAAAGCTACAAAGTTTCCTGTGAGTGTATCCACTACGTGAGCATAGGCATAATAATTTCCATCAAAATCAAGATCTGTCACAAAGCTGTTCAACGCTAAAGTTGATGTATATGCACTTGTTACAGTGAATGAAGAAAATATCTTTTTAAATCCGGGTAATTTACTTAATCCATTATACGTAATTCGATAATTCGGCTTTGGAATCTGATCGAACGTATTTAAAGAAACTTCCGCAGCACTTTTTCCTGTATAAGCAGCTAGGAATGCCGGAATTAAAACATCCTGTGAATATGGGCCATAACCCTCAGCATAATTCGGATTAAACGTGCTATCCAAAGGATTATAGAATATTTCGTTGGAATACACAAAATTTTCCTCCGTTTGCCAACGTGCAGAAATGATCTCCCTGTTCGCTTCAAATTGTTTAAAGGTAGCAGATACTTCCTGAGATGATAATTTTTCAAATACTGTTCCCATTATACTATAACTGATGGTAAAACTTCCTGCATCAACAGCATTCAAATGCTCATACATCGGATCATCAACAGTTAAAGTATTTTTAAAATATTCGGAGTGATTTTTTGAATAGGTTTTATTTAAATTCAGGTCTAATCTGAAATCTTTTATTGGTTCAAGATTTGCACGCATATCCAGATTTTCACTGTATGTCTGCATGAATAAATAATTTAAGGAAGGCGCAGTGCTCAACCAACCTTTGTTCGCAATACTATCCAACCATTTATAGGATGGTTGATATCCGAAAATAAAATCCCATCCCGGTGCAGTTGTGGCTGTATTTAATCCCAACACTTGAGATGTTTGCATAAATCCCGGTAATGTTGTTCCGTAATTCTGCGAGTAATTAATGGTTACTCTTTTTAATCCGATCAATAAACGTACTAAGGTTTCAACAGGAGCAGAAACGGTTGGAGTTTTTCCTTTTTTAGGCGCAGTTCCATCAGGATCGTCTGCATCTTCCTCTTCGTCCTTTGTTGGTTTGGCACCTTTTGGAGGCGAGGTATTCGTATTGTATTGTTTAAAGAATTTTGATTTGTTATATAAATTCCGGAAATTAAATTCTCCGTTGATGGATTTTGATTGTGTATTGTTTATAGTATTACCTAATGTATCTGCAAGTCCTAATGATCCTGCTATCCAACCATATGAGGTATTGTAATTTAATTTAACGGTTATCCAACTGAAGGCTGGTAATTTGCTGATAGGCAAAGTATAATTAACCGCAAGTGTATGACGGTAATTTGTATTTCTTCCAAGATCCATGAAATTATTCCAAAGTGTATCTCTTTTTTCCTGCGTATCCAATGCGCCATAAGGTTCATCAATTCGTGCATTATTTGTTGCGGAGAAATCTATTTTAATCGATTTTGCGGGCTCGAATTTAATTCCGTAATATCTGTCCCAGGTAAAATATTTATCATAAGTAGGATCAATTAATCCATCGCCATAAATATCACGCATTAAAGTTTGACCGAACTGACGATTTAATTCGGTTCTGAAACTATATCCTGTTGGCAATAAATTAAAATTAAAATCGCGCACTGGAGTTAACCATTTATATTTTTTATCAATTAATTTCTCAAATGGAGTAATGAAGTTTGCTTTTTGATTAAAGCTGTATCCCAAAGCACCTTTATAACGATCAATGATATCATATTCCAAAGTAGGATTGCTGTTGTATTCCTGAGAATATGCAAGTGTAAGATCAAAATTTTCTTTATCCCAAGGATGCGGATTTCCTGCATTTTGTCCGCGTTCAAAACGAATATTTGTCAGGTTGATACTTTTTACGGCTATATAATCAATTACTGTTTTTTTGTAAACGTCAGCAGAATCCTGGCCAAATGATTCTGTAATATCTGCAAGTTGTTCTGAAAGGTCAACATCCAATTCGTAAGGATCGAATTCAGGGTTGCTGTATGATTCAGAAATACTTGCATAAAAAGGTAAACGCAATTCTACACCTTGCGGTAAAAATTTTCCTAACTCCAAACTTAAGGATGCTGCATATTGATAAAAATTATCCTTATAACGTTCGTCAATTTGTTGTTCCAGTGTTCCGAAACCTGCAGTGTGCATATTTCCGGAAACAGTTAAATTACCAAGATCTGCCAATTTAAAATCTGCACGAGCAAGTGCTGCCCATCCGCCACTTTCATCTATACCTGTTAAACGCAATTCATTCACCCAAACCTCTGCACAAAATTCTGCTCCGTTGCTGCTTGGTTCTTTAGGATTTCGCACGCCGATCATAATTTCTTCTACATATCCCAGATCCGGATTTCCAATAATTGTATAAGTAACACCATCATCTACAGAAACAGAATATGGAGTAAGTGGAGAGATCTGCGCATTATTTCTCAGCGATTTAATTGCTACCAATGAGTCGAGAGGAAAATCAATTAAAGTTGCCCAAATTGCACTTCTTACAATTTCATCATCCGTAGTTCCGGCGGGTAAAGGCAATTTTGTTACTGTTAAAGGAATATCATATTCGTAATAATTATTCGTAAAATCGGAACCCATACGAATAAATAAATGCAAGTCCCCATCATTTAAAGTTGCAAGCGGTGCATCGGGAAGTGGTTCTGCGTGAACGTTCATGATCATACGACCATAACGGCGTAGATCAATATTTAATGATTTAAATATTGCACGTGCATCTCCATCCTGTAAAGGACAAATTTGCATGCTTAGTGATTGTTCATTTTGCTGATACGTAGAAACAGAACTTCCACTTCCAAGAGTTTGTTCACGATCTACATCAGGAGGTAAAACGTAAGGTATTGGTTGACGAACGGAATTTTCTTCGATACTTACTGATGACACATTAAAATCAGTTTCATTGCCATCATCATCCGGTAAATATTCGCCGGGATTTAATAAAGAGAACTGATATCTTCTCCACTGGTTTCTCACTAATTCCAAACGCGCAAATCGCATTACCAATGGCTTTTCATATTCGGTCATATACATTCTGATAAATCGAATTGATTTAAAATCCTGGATACTACCGATCTTGGTATCGTACTGATCAATTGGAATTTTAAATTGATACCATTTTATCGAATCTGTGCTTCCATCTTTAAATGTATGTGGAGCAACAACCACATCAGTAATAAATGGATTTGTATTTTCCATATCAGGTCCCATTTTCACTCTGTATTGAAAATAAGATTCTGTTTCATTCAAAGTAAAATCATCATTAAGATCTTCCGTTTCAGGAATTGTTGTTGCAGCTGTAGGATATGCTTCCGGGGAAGATTCGGTAGTAGGTGAATTTCCCTGTGGGTTATTATATCTTTTATAACGTTCGAGAATACTTAATCCCTGATCATCATAATCTCCACCGCGATAATAATGGTAGTCATCCGAGGCCGGGTCATTTTGAATTATTGTTAGCGGTGTTCCTCCAACTAAGGCAGTTGCATCGGCAATAAAGGGAGCATGAAAATCACTTTCCTGATCATCATCCATTCCATCATAACCTTTATCCTGATTTTCGCGTGATTCCACTTCGTTGTCAAATGCTGTTGTGATTGGAAGTGTTCTAGGAACATTCCCCCAATTTGTTTGATCTAATCCATCTTGTGTTCCGTCTTTTGGCAAACCATTTTCAAAAAACATTCTGGAATCCTTTAATATATCTTCCGAAACATTTCCAAGGTTGATATATAAATAACCATCATCACTCACCTGTTCACCGAAAGGTCCGCGATTATCGAATGGGTCCATCACCCAAAATTCTAAAAATTCAATATTCGCTGCTTCAAAATCATTGGTCTCAAGATTACGCATGATACCACCCCAACGCGATTCTGGATCTGCTAATTGACCGGAGCCATCAAGATTTAAACCTGCAGAGAAAAAAGTTGGTGCCGCATCATAATTATAAGGACCTCTTTCGGTTGGATAATATGCAAGGTCAAAAGTTGTAAGTTGAGTTAGTACAGTGGTTTCGAAATCTGCCTGAGGGAAAATTTCTTTTTCATCAATTTGAATAGTATAGTGATTTGAAAGTTCGGCAGCAGATAAATGATCGGGTTGTGAAGGATTATTATCCTCATTAAATAATGGATCAATATTATACCATGCAAATTTTGCTCTATTTTTTCCGTATTCTAAACTATCGAATAAAGTTGCTTCGGGAAATAAAATATCGCTGAATTCATCCGTTGCATTTTGCGGAGTACTTGCAAGCACCCAACTTGCAAATGGAAATTTTAGATCGTATGCACTTCTGCTTCCTTCAAAATCGTCGATATAAATTGTTCCCGCCTCATCTTTACCGATTGCTTTAGAGTGACCCGGACGAAATGTTGCAACCTCACCTGTAAAACTAAAGGTAGATGCTTCTTTTGTGCTGTATAATGGTAATTTATCCAATGCACGGGTTAACCAGGGTGCATCCTGAGTATAATTCACATCAAAACCATACATGGTATTTGAAATTGGGTCGTCGCCTATATTTACTTTTTGTGTATATGGTCTTTCTGATAAATGCAACCATGTTGCACCTAAGGTAAAATTATCGTTGATCCAATAATCGAAACGTGTTCCAATTAATGATTTTGTTTGAAAACCATAAAATGCATTATTTTCAAACGTAACATTTATCTGTTGTCCGGAATTTAAAATAGATTCATTTACTATCTTCAATCTTCCCAAAGAATAATCGATGGTATAATCCACATTTTCCGTTAATAATTGTCCACCCGCAGTTACTTGCACCGATCCTTTAGGTAAATTAAATGCACCTAAATAAATTTCTGAGGAAACACTGGATTTATATTCTCCGGAAATCACATATCTGTCGAATTGTGGAAATTGTAGTGCAATTGTTTTTGTTTCATTATACAATTCATCATAAGCGAATTTCTCCACCTCTATATCATCTCCGAAAACAGATTCATCTCTTAAAAAATCACCGAAGGGCTCAAGCACAGGAAAATATACACGGCCATTTTGTGTATTTATTGTAATTCCATTTACAAAATCAAAAATACCGTCTGCTTGTGGATCATTATTATTATTTAATCTGTCTAATCCCAATAATTTAATTAGGGGTTTGCTGTTTACGTTTGCATTGTTTGCCGGTATGTATCTTTTTAATCCACCGCCCGGATCTTGATATAAAACATCCAATCTGAATCCTTCGTTGCTCACCTGGAAGGCTCCCAGTGAATACACGTTTTTCATCATCAGGTCCCAAAGTGGAATTTGTGTAATTGCAGAAGTGCTTTTCAGCATTTTCATAAATAATACATTAGATGTATCAACACCCGGAGGAAGATCGCTGGAAAATTCACCCACCTGATATGTTTGTCCCTGATAAGTATATTCGTATGATATTGCTAAAACATCATCGGGTTGTAAAGTTGTATTAAGTGATACAAAACCGAGTTGAGAATTAAAAATATAATCTGTTGTTGATAATTTACGCATCCTCGCTTTTTCATAATCCTGCGTTGCCTGCATACCGAAAGTAGGACTGGATAAAGTAGAAATTACGGTATTGAGGTCACGTGTTCCGGCTGAGGCATTTAATTTTTGGTAAAGATCATTTGCATAGTTTGATGGAAATCCACCCGGAGTTAATGAACTGATGGTTCCCGCAGGATCAATAACGCCCCAATAAATAGAATCCGGTTCACCGAGGTCGGAAAATGCAACAACGTCGCGTGTATTTTCTGTTTCACCTGTGGTATTGGTAACCCAAACTTCAATTTTTGTCACATTGATCGGAGAGCTTACATAGGGTAGTGACGATAACCATCCCTGATATCCGTTTCTGAAATAGTGCGACATAAAGAAATGTCTGTTCTCATCATATTCGTCGGCAAAAATTTCAAATTCTCTTTTTTGTGCTCCGCCTTCAATTTGAATGCTTTGTGTTTGTGATTTTTGTTGAGATAAAACGGTGGTCATGGATAAACGACCGAATTGTAATTCTGTTTTTAATCCGAATAAAGATTGTGTACCCGGAATTAATTGTGTTGTTAAGGGCAGACTCACATTACCTGCTTCAATTCCCTGAACTATCTGATCCTCTTTTCCTTTGTATTCAAGTTTAATTTGATTTTCAAACTCGAAAGTTGCCTGAGTATTGTAATTAAAATTAAGTTTTAAATTATTTCCTATGGAACCCAAAACGTTTGCATTAATATCCATATTAAAATCAAAACCACCTTGTTTGCGTTGATTTTCCGTAAGAATAGGGTTTTGAATATTTTGAAAACTTCCACCGAAGGTCAATTCCACATTTCCCTGAGGGCGAATTTCTACGTTACACCCGTCAAATAACCGACATTCCCCGTTAAAAGGGGTAAGTTGAATTGGTTTTCCATCACCACCTAATAAATTGGATACTCCCGAACGTTCTTTCCAATAATCGGTAATTGCTTTATCTTCC
>JAYSYX010000080.1:0-2051 GCA_043727235.1 Bacteroidota bacterium | reverse complement strand
GTGCCGAATTCTTTCAATACCTGAGGGTTTATAAATACCTTTTTTATACCTTTTGTAATGCGATATCTATCTTCTTCCTCCTCCTCTTCATCTTCTTCATTCTCTTTTACCAATTGTTCGCTGTCGATCACAAACAATCTTATATCCAAACCAATCTGTGGCGCAGCCAGTCCAACCCCTCTTCCATTATACATGGTCTCCCACATATCGGCGATAAGTTTTTTCAAACCGGGATATTCTGGATCAATATCCTTTGCTACTTTTTTTAATACCGGACTTCCATATGCAGTAATTGGTAATATCATATTACAAATTTTGTAAATATTCCTGTAAAATTATTGTTGCGCTTATCTGATCTAAAAGACCTTTATCGCGTCGCTGTTTTTTCTTTACTCCGCTATCAATAAGAGTGCGCATTGCCATTTTGCTTGTGTATGCCTCATCCCATTTTATTACTGGAATACCATTTAGTTTTTTAGACAATTCAATTATAAAACGGTCAACCATATGCGTTGCATGTGTGGCATTTCCTCGCAGATCCAATGGATAACCGATCAATATTTTTTCTACTTCATTTTCATTGATATACTTGATAATATATTCAAGTGCATTTTTACTTTCCACTGTGGTTAATGCTGTTGCAATAATTTGCATGGGGTCTGTAACTGCCAGTCCCACCCGTTTTGCGCCGTAATCTATACCTAATACTCTAGCCATCAGAAATAAATAAGATCTACAATTACAAAAATTCCGAATATCACACTTGCAATTCCATTGGTGGTGAAAAATGCCCTGTTTATTCTGCTCAGATCGTCCGGTTTTACAATTAAATGCTGGTAAATAAGTAATCCGGTAAATAGTCCCGCACCCAACCAATACCATGTGCTGAATTCAATATATAAGCCCGCATAACAAATTAGCATAACAGTAATTAAATGCAAACAAATGGAAACAATTATTGCATTTGTTTTACCCAGTTTAACAGGAATGGAATATAAATTATTTTCACTGTCGAAATCCTCATCCTGTAAAGCATAAATAATATCAAATCCCGAAACCCAGGTAAATACAGCTAGAGAAAAAAGTATGGGCAATATCTGAAATGTTTCCGTTACTGCAATATATGCACCGATAGGCGCGAGCGATAATCCCAACCCTAAAATAAAATGGCATAACCAGGTAAATCTTTTTGTATAACTATATCCTAAAATAACCAGCAATGCAACGGGTGATAAGTACAAACAAAGTCTGTTGAGTAATCCTGCGCAAACCACAAATGCAGCTGCATTAAAAATCACAAAGAACAAGGCTCTTTTTTTAGAAATAACACCACTCGGAATTTCTCTTTGGGCGGTTCTTTTATTTAATTTATCTATATCACTATCAATATACCTGTTAAACGCCATGGCAGCGCTTCTCGCAAATACCATACAGGCAATCACCAACAATAGGTCGGTCCAACTGAAGGGATCGGCACCAGGCTGAAGAGTTCCCAGTGTGAAACCAATAATTGCAAACGGCAACGCAAAAACGGTATGGCTAAAGGTAATAAGTGAAAAATACTTGCGCATCGGAGCCGCAAAGCTACGAAATGCCTTTTTTCTTTTTTCTGTCGCTGAGCCAGGATTCAATTTCAGTCCTGTTCATTCCATTCCAGGTCATATTTTTCGTAAGTCCTCCCTTTCGGGCAGAGATCACTCCCCAGTTGATATCATTTATTCCTTCCACACTGTGCGCATCGGGATTTATGGATATCATTACCTTATTTTTTAAGGCAAAGGGTATCCAACTATTGTCAATATCCAATCGGTAAGGATTTGCATTTATTTCTATTAAAACTTCATTGGCGGCACATGCTTCAATTATTTTTTTGTGATCAACGGGATAACCCGGGCGACTCAATAATAATCTGCCTGTCATGTGACCTAAAATTGTTGTGTAAGGATTTTCAATTGCTGCAATTAAACGAGCAGTAGCTTTTTGTTCATCCATTTTTAAATTCTGATGAACACTTGCGATTACTAAATCAAAGGTCCGTAATATATCATCTG
>JAYSYX010000079.1:0-5043 GCA_043727235.1 Bacteroidota bacterium | reverse complement strand
TGTAATTAATCCAATAAATAATTTCTGCCTTCAGCAGACAAAGGCGAATGATGCGGTATTGCAGAATTAAAGATGATGTCTTTTAATCAGAGGTTCTTTTGCTATAATTTGTATTTATTCAACTCCGCAATTATCTCAAAATATTCATTTTCAGTTTGCAAATAATTTCTTGAGGCATTATCAAAAAAACTCATCTCGAAAAAATAATCTATTACAGAAATTTGATTTAGCGCTAACGCTTTGTCCAGTAACTGCTTATTATTTACTTCATTAAATATTTTCCGGTATTCTTCTAAAGATGCAGCTAAAGATAAATATCGTTCATACTTCTCCTTTATTTCATAATAATGTTCATTTGTATGACTCGCAAGTTGGACTTTAGTATAATTAATATAACTTTCCTGTGCGTTAATGGTATTTTTATTTTGCCAAAGAGGAATACTTATACCTGCGTGAAACCCCTGAAATGTTTCCCCTAAAATGCCCTGATAATGATAACCTGTTTCAATTTTAGGCAACCATAATGCTTTACGCAACGACAATTCATTCTGTGCAATTACTTTTTCCTGCTCGAGCATTTTTCTTAGTGGATCATTTAATTCAAACTCCTGTTCCAAAATTTCAAATGCAGGCAATACCGCTGAAACCGGATAAATTGTATCATTCACCAAAACCATATTACCGCCATTTAATTCTGTTAAATGTTGATGCATTTGTGTGATGTCAGAGATGTTTTCCTTATACAATGTATTTATTTCAATAAGGTTTAGTTTAGCTTTATTGAGATCCAGAATATTTGCTTCACCCTTATTCAGTTTAGTTTGAAAATTCTCTACAAGCTCTTCCAGTGCTATTTTTCGGCTTCTGTAATAATTACCTAACTTATTTAAATATACAATTTGCAAGTAAGTTGTTTGAGCGTCAAATAATACAATTTGACGTTGATTTACCATTTCAATTTCCAACAATGTTATATTACTTTCCGAAACATCTTTTCTTTTTCCATACACTGTTGGAAAGTCGAAGGATTGGGTGATGCTAAATTCAACCTGGTTGCCGGAAGTCTCATTATTCCCAAATAAATAGTCGTAATCAACAAAGGGATCAGCAGGGGTTAATCCTGTTTTGAATTGCATTGCCTTCGCATTATTAAATTCTTTGTATGCAGCTAACGATTTATTATTTAACAGCACATCTGCAAGAACACTTTCTAGACCTGACTGCGAATGTAATATTGAGCTTGCAAAAAAAAGTAAAAGGCACACAGATATATTTTTCATTTCTTTTCAGATTTGATATTAATTAAATAATAAACTACCGGAACAATAAAAATATTAAGAAGCGTAGATGTTAATAATCCGCCCAAAATTACTTTTGCCATCGGGCTTTGGATCTCGTTACCAGGCAGGTCACCTGCAATTGCCAAAGGTATTAGTGCCAATCCTGCCGTAAGTGCTGTCATTAAAATCGGGCTTAATCGGTCTTTTGAACCAATAATAATAGTATCGTATAAATTCATACCCGATTGTTGCAATGTCTTATATTGAGAAACAAGCAAAATCCCATTTCTTGTGGCAATACCGAATAATGTAATAAATCCAATTATGGATGGAATACTCATAATTCCGGAAGTAAAATATATACTAAATACACCGCCTATTAATGCAAGTGGTAAATTTAATAAAATAATTAATGCTGTTTTTGTAGATTTAAATTCCTGAAACAACAAAAGAAAGATAATCAATATAGAAAGTAAAGATGTGATCAGCAGTGTTTTTGAGGCTTCTTGTTCTGCTTCAAATTGGCCACCATATTCAATATGGTAATCTTCCGGCAATTGTACAGTGTCATTAATTATTTTTTGAATATCTTCCACAACACTTTTCTGATCTCTGCCCGATACGTTTGCTGATACAACGGTCTTACGTTGCACATTTTCCCTGTTAATAGTATTTGGACCAACAGTGCTTATTATATCTGCAATATAATGCAAAGGTATTTTTTCGCCTGTATGCGTATCAATCATAGAATTTCTGATATTTTCAATATTTCCTTTATTAGCATCATCAAATCTTAATATGAGATCAAAAGTTTTGTTTCCCTCATAAATTTCTGACACTTTTTCCCCAGCAAATGCAACATCTACAAATTCATTGAATTCACCAATTGTTATTCCGTAATGATTCAATATTTCCCGTTTAGCTCTTATCTGAACCTGCGGAATTTCTATTTGCTGCTCAACACTTAGATCTACTAACCCCTCAACCCCGCTGATTTGATTTTTAATATCATTGGAAAGTGTGAACAATGTATTAAGGTCGCTCCCAAATATTTTAATGGCAATATTTGCTCTAGTACCCGATAACATATGATCTATGCGGTGGCCAATTGGCTGACCAATAGTTATATTCGCTCCTGTAACACCGGCAAGTTTTTCCCGCACTTCTTCCATAAACTCTTCTCTGCTTCTTTCATCTAAAAAAAACGGAGCGTCAATTTCTGAGGCATTTACACCTTGTGCATGTTCATCTAATTCTGCTCTTCCGGTCCTTCGAGTAGTAATATCAATCTCTGGAATTGATAACAAAGCTTTTTCAACCTGTGTTCCGATCTTATTGCTTTCTTCCAACGAAATTCCCGGCAAGCTCACGACACTAATCACCAAAGAACCTTCATTAAACTCAGGCAAAAAACTTCTCCCAAGATTCGACATTATAATAAGTGCGATGATCAATACCGCAATTGATGAACCTAATAATAAATATTTGGCTTTCATTACTGCTTTTAAGGAGGTTTCATAAAATCCCTGCAACTTTCTCACCAACCAACTTTCCTTATTTTGTTTTTGAAGCATTTTATCATTTGCCAATAAATAGCTCCCTAAAACAGGAGTTAATGTAATGGAAACAATTAAGGAAGCAAACAATGAAACTATAAATGCAATACCAAGAGGTGCTAATAACTTCCCTTCCATTCCTGATAAAAAAAACAAAGGAATGAAAGCGACTATGATAATAAAAGTAGCATTAATTATAGAGGTTCTGATTTCAACAGATGCATCAAATATTACTTTTATTTTATTTATCTGTTGTTCAACCGGTTTCCTTGCATTTTCTTTTAATCGCTTGAAAACATTCTCAACATCAATAATTGCATCATCAACCAATGCGCCAATTGCAATAGCCATTCCTCCCAGGCTCATTGTATTAATTGTAAAACCTAACCATTTTAATGTGAGTATTGCTACGATCAAGGAAATAGGGATGGCAAGTAATGAAATTACCGTTGCCCGCCAATTCATAAGAAACAAAAAGAGAATGATCACAACAAATAAAGAACCTTCCAATAAAGTTTTTTGAATATTATTAATTGATGCATTAATAAAATCTGCTTGTCTGAAAATTTTGGTATTAATATGCACATCAGAAGGAAGATTAGATTGCATATCCGAAATAACTTCATCAATTTTTTGAGTTAGTTCAAGCGTATTGGTAGATGGTTGTTTCATTACCGTCATTATTACTGCCGGTTCTCCTTTCAATGATCCATCTCCTATTTTTACCGATGCTCCAATTTTCATTTCTGCTACATCTTCAATTTTTATTGGGATATTATTAACAGTTTTAATAACTGATTTTCCTAATTCATTTACATCATTTGTTCTTCCAATTCCTCTAACTATATATTCATTGTTATATTCATTCATAAAACCACCCGATGAATTTCCATTCGCTTCTTCAGATGCCTTTATTAAATCAGAAAGAGAAATTCCATAAAAACCCATTTTTTGAGGAGATGCAAGTATTTGATATTGTTTATACTCCCCACCTATCACTACCACTTGAGCAACACCACCCGTTGCCAATAGCCTCGGTCTTATTGTCCAGTCAGCAATTGTTCTCAGATCCATCTGTGAACTAGAATCTGCAGTTAAACTTATAAGCATTATTTCACCCATAATAGATGATTGTGGAGCCATAGTAGGATTTCCTACCCCAACAGGCAATTTTTCAGCTACAGCGATTATTTTTTCATTAACAATTTGCCTTGCTTGATAAATATCAGTATCCCATTCAAACTCGATCCAGACAATGCTTATACCGGCAGATGATGATGAGCGCACCCTTCTTACGTCTGTTGCACCATTCACAGAAGTTTCGATCGGGAAAGTGACTAACTTTTCTACTTCTTCAGGAGCCATGCCATGTGCTTCGGTTAACACAACTACGGTTGGCGCTGTTAGATCAGGAAATACATCCACCTCCATTCTTGTAGCGGTATAAGTGCCGAACACAATGAGCAAGACTGATGCAATTACAATAAGCAACCTATTTCCTAATGCAAAATTTATTATTCGATTCAGCATATTAATTTCTTTTTAATGTTCATGACCATGAGCAGGTAATGCTCCTGAAGCGCTGGATAATTTAATTTGGTATGCACCTTTTGTAACAACCCGTTCGCCCTCTGAAATACCTGAAAGAACCTGCATGTTTTTCCCATCAGTAGCACCGATCTTTATTTCTCTTTTCTGAAAACTTTCTCCTTCGGTTTGAATATATACAAAGAAATTTCCCTGTTCTTCAAGTAATGCAGTTACAGGAATTACCAGTGCATCCGGAATTGGAAAGGATTTAAGATATACTTCGGCTATTGAACCGGGTATTATATTTCCTGAATTATCTATTTCAAAAGTTATAGGAATAAATGGAGTAGTTTCGTTCGCACTTTTACCAAAGGTTATTATTTTACCATTCAAATCTTCAGTGCCTATAATAATATCACTTTCGGGTGTTTTGAAATTAGCTGAAGTAATTGTTGGTAATTTGTCAAAATATTTTTGAGAAACGTTAGCCTGCAGTATTAATTTCTTATTTTTTGATATGCTTGCCAAAGGCTGGCCGGCAATAACAAACTGGCCTTCACTAACAAAAATATTTTTAATAAAACCACTCATGTTCGCGGAAATATTTTGACCTGAAGAGGAATAATTCTTGGAAATATTATTAAATGCTGCTTGTGCATTTTGAAATCTCAATTCCG
>JAYSYX010000078.1:0-5064 GCA_043727235.1 Bacteroidota bacterium | reverse complement strand
AAATTATTCTAACTGCAGGGCAGGAAATGATTCTAAATAATTCGCTTGTTCCCGATGATGGTATTTTAAATACTGTAGTTGTGAGTGGAAGTAAATTCGAGAAAAAATTAGGAGAAGAAACGGTTTCTATTGATGTTATTAAACAAACCCTGATTAATAACACCAACGATGTAAAATTAGATCAAACCTTACAGAGAATGCCGGGAGTTTGTGTAATTGATGGTCAGGCAAATATTCGCGGAGGTTCAGGATATAGTTTTGGAGCTGGAAGTCGCGTATTATTATTGATGGATGATCTTCCGGTATTAACCGGAGATGCCGCATTTCCGAGCTGGGATTTTATTCCAATGGAAAACATTGAGCAGGTGGAAATAATTAAAGGTGCTTCCAGTGCTTTGTATGGTTCCAGTGCTTTAAATGGTATTATTAATGTGCGGACAGCATATCCGACATCCACACCCGAAACAAGATTTTCTTTTTTTAACGGGATGTATTTTTCTCCCAGAGATACTGCCCAAAAATGGTGGGATGATGATTTTCCTTTTACAGCAGGTGCGAGTTTTGCGCACCGACAAAAATTCGGAAGATTTGATCTTTCTACGGGAGCATATGTATATAATCAGAACAGTTATTTTAAAGATATGTACAATCGCCGCGGCAGGGCAAATATCAATACAAGATACAGGATAAATAATAATCTGGCGGTTGGATTAAATGTAAATGCACAAGTAAACCGTTCCACAAGTTTCTTTTTTTGGAGTGGTATAGATTCGGGATTATATATTCCGTTTGATGGAACTGCTGCATATAATCAAGGATTTAAAATTACAGTTGATCCTTATTTTAATTATTACGATAAAAAAGGAAACAGGCATAAATTATTACTGCGTTATTACGGCAATCACAATGCTACTGCAACAACGGAACAAAGCAATTTCAACGATCTGTATTACGGGGAATATCAATACCAAAAACATTTTGAAAATATTGCTGCTGTGCTTTCTGCAGGTTTAGTAGGCAGCTTCACTAAAGTAGTGGCAGAGTTATATGGTGATACAACTTTCACCTCTAGTAACGAAGCAGCTTACATACAATTTGATAAAAAGTTCTTCGATAAGTTAAATATCAGCAGTGGAATGCGGTATGAATTTAATCAGATAGCCGGGTTAAAAGAATCCCGACCGGTATTCAGATTGGGAGCAAATTATCAGGCTGCAGAATACACCTATATAAGAGCATCCTGGGGACAAGGTTATCGTTTCCCAACAATAGCAGAAAAATATATTTCCACTTCCATCAGTTTATTAGGTGTTTTTCCAAATCCTGACCTCACTTCAGAAACAGGATGGAGCAGTGAGATCGGAATTAAACAGGGAATGAAAATAAGTTCATGGCAAGGATTTGTCGATCTCTCCGGATTTATTTCAGAATATAATAATATGATGGAATTCACTTTCGGATATTATCCTGATGAAGGAGTATTTTTCCCCTACGGATTTAAAAGTTTAAATATTGGCGCAACACGTATTATTGGTGGGGAGATATCGGTAATTGGCGAAGGTAAATTTGGTACAATTCCCACAACATTAATTGCAGGTTATACATACATTGAACCAACATTTCAGGACTTCGACTCCTTGCAAAATGCGCTCTCAAGTGCTGATGAAAATGTGCTCAAATATAGATTCAAACACACAATAAAATTTGATGCAGAATCCACGATCAAAAAATTCAGAATTGGAACAACTTTTTATTATTATTCCTTTATGGAGGCAGTAGATGCAGCATTTGTAGATCCCATAATTCCCGGGTCAACAATATATATAGTTCCGGGTTTGCAGCAATACCGTGATGAACATAATACAGGTGATTGTATCGTGGATCTTCGTGTTGCATTTCTTATTAATCCTACCAATGAGATATCCCTTATTTGCACCAATTTATTAAATCGGGATTACTCCATAAGGCCTGCCATGATGGAGGCTCCAAGAAATTTAACGGTCCGATATGCCGTTAAATTATAAGTAAACTAAATTTTCATTAAATTGTTATCATGACCTTATCTGCACTTGCTGAAAAATTGAGAAAAAGGCTAACCGAATATCGGCAAACCAATCGTTTTGATACCAAGATAAATTCCGCTATTAATTGTATAGAGATAGCACTAGGCCTCACTGAATTTGCATTGGATAAAAGCAGGCCAATTGAAATTTACGAGGAAAGTTGGTTTGAAGAAAGCTGGACAATTATTAAACCTTTAGAGGACACGGATTGGGAGGATATAATTGACCTTTATCGCACACTGGGATTTAAGTTGAAGGAGAGAAATTGGTTCAGACCATAAGTGAAAATTATTTCACAACGGGTAGTACAACTGTGCCTGTATCATTGGATAATTTATTGATAAATGTTTGTAATTGCATCGATTCGCGAAGACAAAGCATGATCTCATCATAATTATTATCCGTTGATTCTGCTTGCAGTTCTTTTATCCTGTTATCCACATCCGATTTCATTTTAATGATCTTCTTCAATTTCAACATCGAAATAGATTTCACAATATCCTTGCGAACAAGAAATTGTTTTTCCGTTATAGGAACATCATGCATTTTAAGCCAGTTATCACTCAATTCGTAAGGCGATTGCAGAAGATCCAGGGTTAAACTTTTTACTGATTCATCTTCATGCGAAATAAAAAACACCTGCGGTAAAAATTCGTTGTGTTCGTAGTAGGTCCTGTATTCGTCGATTATTTTTTTATAAATAGTGTTTTCAATTTCCACATCCGTTAAATTGCGCAGAATACGTGCTATTGCATTTTCTCCTTCCACTTCAAAGTTGCTGTTTTCTAATAACAATCTCACTATATCACGTTCCTGTGGTTCATCTAAATGGAAGGTGAAAACCTTTGTTTCTTTTATTAACGGAACCTCCGGTTGCGATTCATAAGATGCTTTATCACCAGGATTTAATTTATTGGAAGCCTTTTGTCGTAATATTTTGTTTACCTCAGAGATCAATAAATGTTCTTCGACATTTAACGCCCTGGAAGCTTGTTTTAAATACAGACTCCTTACGATGGAGTCGGGGATAAGGGAAATACTCTGAACAATATCTTTAATGATACCTGCTATCTTTACGGGATCTCCTTTAGCCTCCTCTAAATAAAGATCGGTTTTAAGTGTGATGAGATCTTTTTTATTATCGGAAATATATTTAATGAAACCATCAGCTCCCAATTTCTGCACATAAGTATCCGGATCATCTTCCGCAGGAAATAACACTACTTTTACGTTTACCCCTTCCTCGAGAGCAATTTCCAATCCGCGGATTGCTGCTTTTACACCTGCACTATCACCATCATATAAAATTGTGAGGTTAGTAGTATAACGTTTTATCAACCTAACCTGATCCTGTGTAAGTGATGTGCCCGAAGATGCTACTACATTTTCTATCCCACTTTGAAATAATGAGATAACATCCATATATCCTTCCACCAAAAAACACTCATTGTGTTGTGTTATCGCCTTTCTCGCCTGATAAATTCCATATACGATCTTACTCTTGAAATAAATTTCTGTTTCGGGTGAGTTGATGTATTTCGGAATTTTTTTATCCGCACTTAAGGTCCTTCCTCCAAAACCCAAAACTTTTCCGCTTACACTATGAATCGGAAATAATATTCTCCCTCTGAAAAAATCTTTATTGTATTGAGTGGTTAATCCTAGTTGTTGTAATAATTCCGTTTTATACCCCGATCCAATTGCATTTTTTGTGAAAATATCCCCTTCTGCCGGACAATAACCCAATTTAAAAGTTTCTATTGTCTCCGGACGCAATCCTCGTTCAATAAAATAACTCAAGCCAATATTCTTCCCTTCTTCGTTATTTAATAAATAATCGGAAAAATAATTTTGTGCGTAGCTATTAATAATATATAAACTCTCTTTACGGCTCTCTTCTACTAATTCTTCATTAGTACGCTCTTTTTCTTCTACTTCAATATTATATTTTACAGCGAGATATTTCAGAGCCTCGCGATAAGTGAAATGTTCATGCTCCATAATAAATGAAATGGAGTTCCCGGCTTTACCGCATCCAAAACATTTGTAAATACCCTTGGGGATGGAAACTGTGAAAGAAGGCGTTTTTTCGTTGTGAAACGGACAAACCCCTATTAGGTTTACACCCCTTCGTTTCAATTGTACAAAATCTCCAACAACCTCGTCAATACGCGCTGCATCTATGATTTTGGCTATGGTTTCTTTTGAGATCACATTGCAAAAATAAGGAAAATGAGCTAAAGAGAGTGGGCATTTTGAGGTATCGGGGGATAAAAGGATTTCTCTGTTAAGTGGGCACTACTTTCTACAACTATGGCAAGTTTTTACCATTTTATTCCTTTGAAATTACTACACCTCAGTAATAATTAACTTTCTACCGAAGGCATGGAAATTGACTTTTATCGGGTATGCCATTATTTTCGACCCAAAATGATTTTTCAATAAATAGTAATCTGCAAACAGGTGAATGGGTATTTGACTTTAAAATAAATAAATTATTATGGTCAGATAACCAATTTCTACTATATGGTTATAACCCGGGTGAAATGGAATTGAATGAAGAATATTTTCTTAAAAAAACAACCCATGAAAGTGATATTGCGGATATTTCAAATATTATTAATAATGCATTGATCAATGAAAAAGGATATTGTTTCAAACGAAGGGTGATAAAAAAAAACGGAAGAATAGGATTTGTAGAAACGCATGCTGAGATAATAAGATCTTCTGATAATGTTATAAAAAAAATTGTAGGAATAACAATTAATATTGAAGGACAAAAAGTGAATGGAATATTTGAAAAAAATGACCCCGTTTTTTTTAATCAATTCTACAATAATTATCAATCTGCAATATTCAGAAAAGTATTCACTATTATTTGTGATCATGAAATTTCACAAGATCTCTGTCAGGAAATATTTTTAAAGGCATGGAATAAGATGTCGACTTACGACGCTCAAAAAGGAGAAATTTATACTTGGTTATTAAACATTGCGTTAAA
>JAYSYX010000077.1:0-14132 GCA_043727235.1 Bacteroidota bacterium | reverse complement strand
AAATTTCAATGATGGGACAGAACATTGTAACTAATTCCAATAGTTTGTTGAAAGACGGCTGGAATTATTCCTGGGAAGAGGGTAGTGCAACCGGTACTAAATTTCAACTTAAAGATTTAACGGAACCTTCGAAGATGGACCTGGAAAAAATGTCAGAGGAAATGATGAAAGAACTGGGAGTTAAAAAAGTAGGCTCGGAAACTATTTTTGGAAAAAAATGCGATAAATATGAAATGAATAAAGAGGGGATGGGTACAGGTAATTTCTGGTTATGGAAAAATATTCCGATGAAATCAGAAACTGCCATTGCCGGAATGAAAATGATCATCGAAGTAACCGATCTGAATGAGAATCCAACTTTTAGCAATGGACAATTTGATGTTCCTTCTAATGTAACTTTTACGGAGGCGACAATGCCGGCGGCTAATAATTAAGCGTTAAATTCTAGAGGACAGAATTATTTCCAGGACGCTCAAGCCAAATGAGTAATGAGTTATGAGCAATGAGTTTGGATCCCGACATACCAAAGAAATAACTTCCTTGTGAATGCTAAACGTGCAATTTTACGAAAAGTAAAACTCACGCCTGCCGAGGTAAAATCCCACGCAAACCCCGGGCAGGGGTGGCATTATTATAGAAAAAAGTAAACAGAATCCCACGGTAACCCCGGAAAGGGGTGGTATTATCTCCCACTGTATAAACAATCGGATCAACAATTAAGTCAGAAGTTAACGAGAAATTGCAATACTAAATATAAATCATAGGATATTTCTAATATTTATTATGACAAATTCAAATACTATTCCGATCAAATAATAACCGCTTATTGCCATTATAATCAATAATAAATACGGATTTAATTTTATTATTAATGGTAATAAAATTAGATCGTTGTGAAAAATATCCTTCACCGTTGTAAAATTCTATTTTTTGATTGCTATTATCATTGAACGTGACTATGGCATAAACATCATTTGATTTTGCTGTAATTATTTTTTCGGATGAATAGCTATAAATTTTCGTTTCTCCGCTATTTACTCCTGCAACTATTATTGGTGATGTATTTTCTCCGCAGGACACTAAACTAAGTGCGCGTGCATCACCATCGCTCCAAAAGCCACTTTCATAACTTCTGACAGGATTAAAATTTCCATTTCCCAAACCCTCAAGCAATAATCCGGTGCCTGCATCATGTCGCATTATCAAAATTTCTGTCTGATAATAATTCCCTTGACAAAGAATATCCACAATGCCATCATTGGTAAAATCACTGCAAATAATTCCAAATATCGGATTTATCTGCGCCTCAACCGGCAGTGCTATTTTAGTAAAATTATTATTCCCATTATTTATTAAAACTGCACTTTCGAACTGGTATGCAACAGTATGATAGGCTTTAGCTAAATTATCTTTGCCAAACATTTCTTGCGTATTCATTTTACCAAAAGTATCCCAGTCGGGAACTACACTCCTTACTTCAGGAAATTGCTCCAACATGCGTTCTCTGAAATGAACAGGATAAGAAATATCATGTTGGAAATAACTCATCATTAATCCATTGTGATCTGTTTCGGGTTTACTGAAATAATATCCCTCCAAGGGTAAATTGGCACCCGATTTTTCGGAGACAGTGTTTTTAAATCTTCTGTTGGTCCCAAAATTTCCAATGACATAATCTGTATCACCATCGTTATCAAGATCGGCACCATTGATACTTTGCCACCATCCTTCCATATTTTTGAGATTGGTTTTAGATGTAATATTTTCAAATGATGTTCCTGTATTTTTTAAAAATACGATGGGCATCCAATCACCGGTAATCATTAAATCAATGTTTGAATCATTATCAAAATCAGTCCATAATGCGGAAGAAACCATACCGATATTTTTTAATTCCGGTGCAATTTTTTCAGTTACGTCAATAAATTTTCCTCCTTCATTTTGCAAAATTGCAGAGGATACCGGTAATAAATATTTTCCCGGATATTGCCTTCCCCCTACAAACAGATCCAGATCTCCGTCTTTATCAAAATCACATGCATTAACGCAGGAAGTTGGAACACCATCCTGAGGAATTTTTTCATTTTGCATTGTGAATTTTCCGTTGCCTTCATTTACATAAAATCTATCGTTGTAACATTTATCGCTTGCCATTTTTTCATTTCCACCACTTCCTATATAAAGATCCTTATCGCCGTCATTATCTGCGTCAAAAACGAGTGCAGACCCGTCTTCATATTTAATGTCTGAGTTTAATTTGATATTACTCAAGGAAAATTTTCCTGCCGAATTTTGAAGATAGATCTCACCCGGTTTTTGAAATGTCCCCCCAAAATAAATATCATCCAATCCATTTCCGTCCAGATCACCTGATGCTGTGCATGGTCCCGATACACTCATTTTATGTGGTATCAAAAATTCACGTGTATAATCTTCAAAATCATTTTCGACATGAAAATAATTAATACCGGATGAAACTTTGGCGCTTGTAAAAATAGCTGACCTAAGCTTATGTTCTGAAAAGGTAACATCTGATGCAGAATTTGCCTGATCCAATAAAATGATCTGATTGGTAGAGATATTTTTTAATTCCTGTTTTTTTCCATCCTGCCAAATAATTTCAACGGTTTCAATATTTTTATTCTTGCCTGTGCCAAAATGTACAATATTTTCTGTAGTGGAAATAAATCCTCGGACATTTGTATGCTGAATATATTGCATGGTATCAGCGTAGTATATTTTTATTTTAGTACCGAGACCATAAGTATTTCCGCCATATCCCTTTAATTTAAAACGGATGTAATTATTTGTTTCAGTATGTTTTTCAGATTTATTTTTATAAACATAAGGTGATTCATTTGCATTGGCACAAATAATATCCATATCCCCATCCAGATCCAGGTCGGCGGAAGCAGCTCCATAAGAAGAGGAGGGATGATAAATACCCCATTCATCGCGCATATCTTTAAAGGTGAGGTCGCCGTTATTCTTATAAATAAAATTTGGTGTGTTCAGCGTGTATTTTGGTATGGAATTTACGAGATTGTAATAAACAGTACTGTCGCTGATTCTGCAAGCTCTTCTTAGTTTTGTATAAGTCTCCGTTTCATCCACATTAAAATCCTGTAAATAACCTGTCGAGATAAAAAGATCTTTATTTCCATCATTATCAAAATCAGTAAAAAATGTGGACCAACCCCAATCTGTAACGCCAACACCTGATGTTCTTCCGATCTCAGAAAATGTTCGGTTACCGTTATTTAATTTTAGAGAATTGCCTCTGTTTTGATAACCATATCCAGCATTAATGAGTGTCCGCAAAATTTCTACTTGCGAGGATATTTGAAATGTTTTAAACGAATAATTTTCTTCCATTTCAATGTCCACATAATAAAGATCAAGTAATCCGTCATTATTAAAATCCGCAGCATCGGAACCCATGGAACTTACACTTTGTCGCTTAAGTGCTGTGAGTGAGGCATCGGTAAAGGTTCCATCACCATTATTAAAATACAGAAAATCATACATCCCGAAATCATTGGCTACATAAATATCGAGATATCCGTTTTCATCAAAATCGGCAACTGTAGCACCCAATCCAAAACCATGATTATTTATTCCTGCCTCCAGATGAACATCGGTAAATGTATTATTTCCATTGTTGCGATATAATTTATTGCTGACATTTCTATTATTTTCTATCGCCTGAAAATAATAGGTTTTAAACTTATTAATAAAATCCTGTGGATGCGTTACCAGATACATATCAAGGTCACCATCGTTGTCATAATCAAAAAAGTTGGCGGCAGAACAGGTAACATCTCCTGTTAATCCGTATTCCTTTGCTTTTTCCGTAAAAGTAAGATCACCATTATTTATAAATAATTTATTTCCCCTTTTTTCCGGATCCGCCCAACGCGAATTACAGATATAAATATCCAGCCATCCATCGCCGTTAACATCCGCAACTGTTGAACCGGAAGTCCATTCGTATTCATTTTTTGTGATGCCGGCAGTAGCGGAAATATCCTCAAATTGCAGATCACCTTTATTGATATAAATATGATGAGGCACCATTACTCCGGTGAAAAAAACATCAGGTAGTCCGTCGTTATTAAAATCCCCGATATTTACACTGCCGCCATTGTAAATAAAGGTATATCTCCAGTAATTGTGTTCGTAATTATCGGGAAGGGTATTTACAAAATTAATTCCTGTCGATTTTCCGGTGAGTATTTCAAATAATTTTCCATTATCGGTGTCGGTAGGTAATATTCTGCTTTGGTCAATTATAACCGATGCACGGGTTTCTGTTTCTTTTTTTTGTAATAGGGAACAACTATAAAAATTACACAGGACAAATAAATAAAAACCCGTAATTAATAGTATAGAGAATTGTGTGGTTTTCGCTACATTCATAATATGAATCTGAGTTACTGTTAATGCATTGCAACTGACAATAAAGATAAAACAAAACCTGCAACTATAACAGCAAGTTTTATCATACTCATACGGTGTGCCTTGCCGCTCGCCTCAAAAATAATTGTCGTGGATATATGAATTAATGAACCGCATACCAGTGCTATTATTTTATTCAGGGCCTCATCAGAGGTGGTTTCAATTAAATAATTTCCTAAAAAAGATCCAATGGGAGTGATCAATGCAAAAATTGCCAATAAAATAATGGCGGAAATGCTTTTTTTGGAGGAGAAGAACAATAGAGTTCCTAAAGCGAAGGTTTCGGGGATCTTGTGGATCACAATTCCATAATACAGTGAATTGGAATCAATATTGGAAATTGCCTGAGAGGAAAGGGGTAATCCTTCCATCAAAGCATGCAAACTCAATCCGAAGAAAACACCAAAAACATATCCTTTAGTCAGATGTGGATGTAAATGCAGGTGGCCATGTTCCACACCGCGGGTAAACTGAACAATAATTAGCTGTATAAAAAATCCTCCCAAAACAAAAATGGCTATGGAGCTATCATGTGCATGCTCCACTGATCCTGGTATTTCAAATATTTCCGGAAGGAGATGTAATACTACGGTTCCCAATAAAAATGCACCGCTGAACGATAATAATATCCCAAGAAATTCATTATGCGCTTTTTTTCTGAGCATCCAGGCTGCAAATGCCCCTGTGCCGGATGCCAGTATTAATATTATTATTTGAAGTGCACTCATTTACACATTACTTTTTTGATAAACTAAAAGTTCCGGAATCCATTTCGGGAACAGGAATTTTTTTGCCAAACTATAAATAAATAAACTAATAAGGGAACCAAGTAATCCACCCGCTATAATATCCAAAGGATAATGCACTCCAACATACACCTGCGCATAGGAAATGGAAAACGCCCAAAAAAGCCCAAGCGGAAGCAACCATTTTAGTCTTCTCCCAAAAAACAAAATGCAGAGAACAGCAAAAGCAAAGGTATTGGTAGCATGGCTCGAGGTGAAACTTTTTCCTACACCGCAGCGGTCTATCCGAAGGATCACACTTTCTTTTAAATTTTCATCATTACAAGGTCTTGTTCGGTTCACAGCAGGTTTAACCACAGAACTACTAAGCTGATCGCTGATCCCGAAATTTAATGCTAATAATAAAAGCAGGAGTATTCCTTTCCATTTAAACTTCCACATTATCAAAATAGCGATCAGAAAATAAAGCGGAACCCAAAATATCTTGTCGCGGATGGGAGGTAATATAATATCGAAAAACTTATTTCCCCATTTTTGATTTATCAAAAAAAAGAGTTGTTCATCTATATTTTGTATAAATTCAGGGAATATCATTTTTCAGCTACAAGTATTAATCGTTCGCAGGTGATAGGTTCAAATGGATTTAATTTATAATCGCCGAAAGTATGTATAAGTTTTAAACCGCAAGTATTAAAATAACTTTCAAATTGTTCGAAGCTGATCGCTCTTACACTTTCATAAAAAGTTTCTTTTTTTAAGGTGGAAGTAACTTCAATTTTTTTGATGATAAATCCATCTTCAAAATTTTTCGAAATATTAAAATCACAATCATCAATTTTAATATTCACTTCTTCCACCAGATGTTGTAATATATAATTAATATTAAAAAAATCGATCACCAGTTTGCCTCCCTTTTTCAAACCGGCAGCAAAGGCTTTTATGCATTCGAGGTCTTGTTTTTCATTTTTGTAATAGCCAAAGCTGGTATAAAAATTAAAAATAAAGTCGAAATAATTTACGCGAAATGTTTTGCTCATATCATGTTGAAAAAATGAGAGAAGATCAGTTTCATCCTTTTTTGCTTCCCTGATATTTTTATAGGAGAGGTCGATACCTGTAACTACAAATCCTTTTTCTGCAAGGTAAGATGCATGTCGCCCCTTGCCACATGCGGCATCCAGCATGGTAGAGCCCGGATTTGGATGTAAAAACGCCATGAGCGCATCTAAAAATACTGCCGCTTCATCTTCGTCCCGATGTTGGTATAACATGTCGTAATACGCTTGATCGAACCAGGTCTCGAACCACTGTTTTTTATCTTGCATGCAGATTTATTACAGCAAATGTATAAGATTTAGCGCTCTTAACGTTAAACCGCTGGCTTTAAATGCTTAATTTTGCGAATCGTATGACACTAATTAAATCAATTTCCGGTATCAGAGGAACTATAGGAGGGAAGCCCGGACACAATTTAACCCCCGAGGATATTATCAAATTCACCGCCGCTTTCGGAACCTGGGTTAAACGCACAACAGGGATAAATATCATTGTAATTGGCAGGGATGCGCGTATCAGTGGCGAAATGGTGAATCATCTCGTGATCGGCACCTTGCAATCTATTGGAATTAAAGTGGTAGATCTCGGACTGAGCACAACACCCACTGTGGAAATAGCGGTACCGAGAGAAAATGCAGGGGGAGGAATTATTATTACAGCTTCGCATAATCCCAAAAATTATAATGCACTCAAATTGGTAAATCATTTGGGTGAATTTATTTCCGGGGAAGATGGTGCTGCAGTTTTAGATATTGCGGCGAACGAAGAAATTGTTTACAATAATGTAGATCAACTTGGAGAATATCAACATAAATTTTATTATATCCAGAAACATATTGATAAAATTATGGAACTGGATCTGGTAAATAAAAAAGCCATTAAAGAAAGAAATTTTAAAGTGGTGATCGATTGCGTAAATAGTACAGGTGGAATTTCCGTTCCTGAATTATTGGTTGCTTTAGGTGTGATGGATGTAGTGGAATTATTTACAAATCCGAACGGACGATTCCCGCATAATCCTGAACCACTTCCGGAACATTTATCTACTATTTCGAACGAAGTAAAACATCAAAAAGCAGATGTCGGTTTAGTTGTTGACCCGGACGTCGACCGACTTGCAATTGTATGTGAAAACGGGGATATGTTTGGTGAAGAATATTCGTTGGTTGCCATTGCAGATTATGTTTTAAAACATAAAAAAGGAAATACAGTCTCCAATTTATCTTCAACTCAAGCTTTACGTGAAGTTTCTAAAAAACACGGTGTTGATCATTTTCAAAGTGCCGTTGGTGAAGTGCATGTGGTGAAAAAAATGAAGGAAGTAAATGCAGTGATAGGAGGTGAAGGAAATGGCGGAATTATTTTACCTGAATTACATTACGGCAGAGATGCTTTGGTTGGTATTGCATTATTTTTATCGCACCTTGCAACATCGGGTAAAAGTTGTTCGCAGTTGCGCGGAGAGTATCCAAACTTTTTTATGGCAAAAAATAAAATTGAATTGCCCGATGGTACCGATGTGAAAGCCATTTTGAAAAAGATGGAAGAAAAATACAAAAAAGAAAAACTCAACAAAGAAGACGGATTAAAAATAGAAATGGACGGCGACTGGGTGCATCTTCGCGCAAGTAATACCGAACCCATAATTCGTATATATTCCGAAAGTTCTACAAAAACTACTGCGGAGAATATAAATAGGAAGATAATGGATGATATTAGGGTGATAATGAAGTAGGAATTTGCCTATTTCTGATTTTGAAGGTATCACTTGTTTATAAATAGATAGAAGTTATTATGAAACCTCCAAAAAGGAGCCATAAACATAATACACACACTAATGGCAAAATTTATGCATTGCTTTTTGGAATTGTCTTCACATCCACCTTTAAAAAAGCTTTTTTATCTTTTCTTTTCAGAAAAATCTCAGAAAAAATAAATGCAATTTAGTTCCGTCCTTCAATTATCCGGTTTCTTTCTCTTTTTTGTGTTTTTCTTTTTTATTTTTCTTTTGAATTGAATTCAGTAAATAGATTTATTGAAAAATGACTTGTTTCGTTCCAAGCAGTTGATTATTGGAATAAATAGATAACAAATATATTCCTGACATTATATTTTTTCTTGAAAATCCAAACCTTACTGTTGAATTTGAATCTACAATTTGTTGTCGGTTTAGTGATTCCTGAAGTATTTCTCTACCTGTTATGTCAGTGATTAATATTTTTATTGAGTTAAAATCTGTAACTCCAGATACCTGAATTATTGCTTCATCTTTTATCGGATTGGGATATATTAAAATATTTGATTCTGATAATGTGAGATCCATTATACCAACATCAAGGGTGTCACAACCTGGAATTAAACAACCCATACTATCTAGTTTTAATACCCAGAAATTTTGATCTTCAATTTCATTATCACTAAATGCTGCTCCAATGATAATTAGACCCCCATCCTCTGTTAATGCCATATCCTGCAATCTGTTATCATCAAATGGATTTTCATTTGCAGTATAAAATCTTTCCCAATAGGGAATGCCATTAATATCAATCTTACCCACTAAGCCTATATAACTACCAAAATCGTTTGATTTATAATACCCCGAGACAAAAATATCTCCATTTGGTAGTTCTTTTGTCAATCCAGGATAAAGTTCACCATATATTAAAGTATCAAAATCTATACTTGTATTATAATGCCAAATAATGGAACCGATGCTATCAGTTCGATAAACATAATTCCGATATGGCGGTAGGGGGAAATATCCACCAGCACCATAAAATCCATTTATAATTGATTTTTTTCCCATTGCAGGGCAATCGGCACTTGGGAAATGTGAAGTTGAGATAACAAATCCAGATGAATCTATTTCGCGCAAATAATACCCTGGAGGTGTGCAATTTAAGGTTGTATTAATTAGGTATAAAGTATCATTAGCTGAAATTTCAAAATCAGAAGATGATACTTCTGAACCAGTGCCAAATCTTTTTTCCCAGATAAATTCACCATTGAAATCGGTTTTTACTAAAATTGAAGCAAATGAATCATCAGAATCCCACCCCAACATTAAAAGGTTTCCATCACTAAATTCCCTAATCTGATTTCCATATATATAGTCATCAAAGTTGAAGATATTATAAAAAATTGTATCCCCTGTGTTGGGATCAATCTTTATCATATGCATGGCGGAAGTAGTTAGAGTTTGCCTGCTTCCTCCAAAAACTATATTACCATCCTGAGATTCAATTCCACTACGTGCATAACAAAATAAATTGAATGCCGAATCTCCTAATACTTTTTGCCAAATAATATTTCCCTCCAAATCAATTTTTGCATACTTTAATTTAAAGTCGGTATAAGCATCCATTTCGTATCCCCATCCGTTACCAATTAAAATATACCCATCATCCAAAGTAATAATACTAAAACCACTTTCATCACCGTTAGAAAAATCAATTGTTTTATTAAAAGTTGCCTGGGCAACCAGGCAACTTTTAAATAAAATACAAAATGAAAAAATAATATATTTTGTGTTAATCTGAATACCCATTACTAGTCCTTTAATATTTTTTCTATATGAATCATTTCGGAATCTTTATTTATTCTTACAAAAAATATTCCGCTGGATAAAGTTTTAATATTAATTGAATTTATTGTATTTATATCCAGGTTTGTTTCTAATAAGAGCTTTCCGGTAATATCGAACATCGATAAACTGTAATTTGATTGTAAATAGTTAGTTGAAATTTGAACAAACAGTTCATTACTTGCAGGGTTTGGAAAAATATTAACCATTAGAGGCTCGGTTATTTCCTTGCGTATTTCATCCTCCATATCCTCATCAAAAATTTCTTCATAATCGACGCCTGTGATATACGTTAATAAATTTTCAGCTGCAACCCCACTTGGGCTTTGTTTACCTGCAATTGATTCAAGGATAACAATTTCTTCAGCATTTGCAGAATCTAAGCTACGCGCTTCACTCTGAATATTAATAAGTAGATCATACAACGTGATGAAATCAGATGATGCTATATCAATATTGTTTATTTCAGAAAGTTCAAGTGAGGCAGCAACTAAATTTCCCGCCATTAGATTTATTTCTACAGTCCTTTGAGCCTTCCATTCTATGTCTTCATCATTAATAGCATAAATAGCGGAATCCAACTTATTCTCTAATATATATAAATTCATTGCGTCCTCTAATAGTTTTTCTTTTTCAGTTTTTAAATATAAAAAATCATCATCATAATTAATTTCTTCCGAATTGTATTCTAATTCATAGCCTTCGTTATTTACTAACTCTTCTAAATCAGAAATTGCCTCACGGATGCTTTTTACTTGCTCCATAATTTCTGCGGCAGTCAATACAAAACTTCCATCAACTTTAAATCCAGGGCTACCTGATGGTAGCTTAGACTGGCAAGCCTCATATTCACCAATAACATCACTAACTCCACATGGATTTAAAGTTATATATGTTGCTCCCGTAGTATAGCAATTAGGGATATAAGCTGATGGCGAATGATGACTGTATTCCAATACTGCATGGCCACTATAAATTTTAAAGTCACTTTCAGAACCTATACAGTCATGTGAAAATTTATTTCCTGCAGGTGCATTTACCCTTTCTTCATCTGAATAACCAAGACCAGTAGGTAAGCATAATCCCTGATTACCAAGTTGTCCAGTATTTGTAACATAAATATTGTGTCTCCGAATTTCACTTGTGAATGTGTTACATTTTAATTGTAGACCCGTATTATTGGTCTGTACACGAATTCCTGCTTCCATGCCTTCAAAATAATTGCGGTAAACTTCAGTGACAGCATTTGAATTATTTGTACAGTAAATTCCAGCATTATATGGAGAAGCCTCGTCGTAACTTCCAAATGTGGTGAAATCGTTATTTTCTACCTGATAGTTTGTACAATCTTCCAGATATAAGCCATAGCTATTTAAGGATGTTTGATCTCTTACCTCAAAAGTATTATTAATAATCAATGAATTATCAACATTTGATAATAAAATCCCTTTATAATTATCCGAAAAGACAACGGCATCAACTTCAATATTTCGGGGTCGATAAGTAGCATTGGCCACATGGATTCCTCTGGCAAAACCCTCAAAAGTACTTATATGTTCAGTACAGGGTATCGCACCTCCGCATAAATCACTTTCAACTTTATAAGTTGCATCAATGCTATAAATCCCTTCAGAGGCGTTTGTGTAATCTTCTCTCGTATCTTTAAATGTACATCCCACTAGCCGAACTCCATCAACGTCCCACATACTTACATGACAATACAAAATTTCATCATCTGGATGATCGTCGTTAACTTCGAAATTACACCGATAAAATTCACTTATATTGTCATCTTCGAGATTTTCTGTTAATCCTGTTGGAATATAATCGTATTTCATAAATTCAGCACTTCTTCTACAATTTATAAATGAAGCCCCATGAGCAACAATAATACCTCCTCTATAGGTCGGATTTCCAAAGTCATCATATTTACTAGTTGTTATGGCATTTCTTGCATACTCAATTATTGACCCATCCATTATATAAACAACACCGTGATGTTGTGTCAAATGAGTAGGATAGGTATCTGCATAAATTGCGCTAACTAATGGATGAGGATAACTACTTCCAACACCCCAGACTTCAATTCCTTGCCATAACTCCCCACACATATTGGTGATATATCCTTCATCGACGACTAATTTTGCGCCATTTTGTACTATTATTTTAGCATCTGCAGGCATCCCTACCAAACATTTTATAACTAAAGTTGTTGTAGGGGTAATTCTTAAATTTCCTTTAAGATAAACAGAATGACTCCATACAATAGTATTTCCTGGGTCATCTACAACCATTTCTGGGTCAATAATTTCACAATAATCTTTTATTAGCGCCTCAGAAATATCGCCATAATAGCCCATCAATGCCCAATGAATTTTTTTTTGCTGGCATTCCGATATGGCAGAGCGACTTCCTGGCCAATAATCCATTATATTGGTGGAAGTGCCTTGGTATGGACACAAACTAGTACTGGGATCATTATCTGAACATTCATCACATGATTTTTCTATTAAATTATGATTGAGGCCTAAGGCATGTCCCAATTCATGAAATAAATTATCCTTAAGTTTTTCCGGACCGTCCAACCCACCATAATACATATCCCAAGCAGAATTTTGATAAAGCCACCTTTTATAGCCAATGCCCCATACTGCACCACCTCCACCTGTAGAATTACCGCCCCAAAAAATGTTCAAGGTATTGTATTTTACTTCGTCTGACATTGTTGCATTCGTTACTACATATTCTTGATATAAATTCTCAGTTTTTGTGCCCCAAGATCCTGCACTCCAATCCCAATCCGCATCATCCTGCCAGAAAAAAATATTTTCCTCTGCTAATACAAATTGAACTCTGCTATCAGGTATGTGAGCTGAAGTTCCAGGTGAAACAGCGTCTAAATCTGCATATACAGCATTTACGCCGTCAAATATTTCATAAATAATATCTAAATCATCATCAGTGAAATTCTCTGTTCCATCTTCCTTTTGGAAGATATGTAAAGCAACACGAACGTATTTAATAGGGATGTAATCTGTAATTATAGGGGAATAATTATCTCGATCCGCACAGTCAATCGCAAGCGAGGCGCTATAGGGATCATCCTAAGTAAAGCATGAGTCTTGGCTGTATAGGATTAAAGAACAAAAAATAAAGATGACTAAAACAATTGAGTTTTTCATAAGATAAGGATTTGTTGTGAATAAATATTGTTTGAATTTTTTAAAATTATAATGTATGTACCAGTTATTAAGTTTGAACAGTTAAAATTCATATCAGATGTAATAATAAATGAATTTACCACCTCCTCTCCAAGTATATTAATTAAAGTCACCTCAATCGGTTCAAGTATGTTCTCTAGATGCACAACATTATCATGAACATAAATATTAATGTGTAATGGCAATGTTGTTGGTAAATTCGTTATTTCCGGTATTAAAAGGTCACATGCAATATCTGGGTTGATTCTAATGTCAAAGTCGGCATCTTTATAACAGCGTAAGTTTGTAGGAGGAAAACTATCATCACCTCCGTTATAAAGAAACAAATAACATAAAGGTCCAATCTTTTCAATAACTTTATTCGAAGGGAAAAATAAATTTGATCCTAAATCATGATGGGTGTGAAGAGTCTTCATGGACACACCATCATATAGTTCAAATGTTACAGAGTCTACAAAAATTAATGTAGAATCTCCTGATTCATAGAAAATATCATGTGCATACCAATTTTCTCCACTAAAATCAAATAGTAATAAAAATTTATCTTCTGAATGGAAATATACTTTGCCATTATCCTCGTACAGATAGTAATAATTATTTCCAGGATTAAGAAGTCCCTCGGAATCTATGTAGCTAAATTTTAATTTCCTACATATTTTATCTGAAATCAACGTATCCAAAATGCTTTCAACTTGGTTATAGCCTGTTATATAAAGGGTATCATCAGTATCTATGTCATAGATATCATCGTAATACCAAGTAGCGTCTAAAGGTGCAAAGTCATTTGTTTGAGCTGTACAATAATTATTGAAAATAGCTGCAAAAAATAAAAAAATAAAAATTTTCATGATTAAATATATTAAGAGAATTTGTGCAATTTATAAGTCACCTTTTGGAGACTTTTCTATATGTCTGATGTGAATTTGCATCGGCTTTGGTAAATTTCCAAATTTTAAACACACTTTTTAGTCAAAATTTGGTGCAAATTGAAATGAAGACAATTTGTTCTTTCGAACACTTTATGACGATATTGCTAATTACAATTAGAGCAAAATAATTACCCGTAGC
>JAYSYX010000076.1:0-2071 GCA_043727235.1 Bacteroidota bacterium | reverse complement strand
GAATTTTCATTAAAAACTAATAGCTCCGGTTTGGTTGAGGTCTTTATGTAGCTTTTAAAAGAATATAAAAAAAGGGGCAATACGTTATGCCCCTCTTTGAAAAAAGTTAATAAATTTATTCTATCATAATTGTTTCAGAATAAAATCCATCAGAACCTAGTATTTTAAGGATATAAATTCCGGTTCCATCTAAATGTAGTTGCAATTTCTGTCCGACATTTTTTCCTGAATGTATTAATGCACCTGTGGAATTAAATAATTCGTATGTTAAGATCTGAGAAGTAAACTCAATGGTGAGATCGCCGTTTGAGGGATTTGGAAAAATCAAGATCTGATCATCATTAAATTTATCATCAATACCTGTAAGATCCACGTAAACATTTTCAGTTCTGTCGGTACAACCTATAACATTTGTAATTATTACGGAATAATTACCTGCTAAAACGGGAATTAAATTTTGTTCGGTAGCATCAGCTATTTCTACATCATTTAAATACCACTGATAAAATTCGCCCTCACTTGCTGACAACTGAGTTCCATCAAAGGATATTGCTGCAACAAAGGGTGTTACTTCTATTGTAACAGTTGAATATGATGGATCAGCGCATTCATCACCGGGTTCTGCAATCATCATAACATAATAAATTCCAAAATCAGCAAAAGTATGTGTGGGTGAAAATTCAGTGGAAGTTGTACCATCACCGAAATCCCATAAATAATTGCTTGTGCCCCGGGAAGAATTCGTAAATGTAATTTGTTTATTACCGCAGCTGCTTATTCTTTCTTCTATATCAGCAACAAACTGGCACGAGCAATCCTGCACATTAAATTGAAAATCGCGATAATGTTCTGATATTAAAATTCCATCTCTGTATTCTTTTACTACAATTCCTACAACAAATCTCCCCAGACCATTTGCAGTTCCGGTAATGAGACCGGTGTTTGCATCAATATCCAAGGGTGGATCAGCAAATAATGGATAATCCGGTGTAAAACCCGGCGTATTTACAACTGTATTATAGGGAGGAGGAGAAGCAATTTCGGGCATAGGATCAAAAGGCGTTGCTCCGTCGAAAAGGTGAAAAAAAGCATATGCGAGTGAATCGCCATCCGGGTCGCTGGCGGAATGATCAAAATAGATTGCCTCCCCTTCACAAATTACGATAGGTGGATAGTTATTAAATGCGGGTGAATTATTGTCGGCTACAACCAAAGTTCCGGGAATTTTCTGGTAAACTGTAAATCCAACATCATCCGGCGTAACAATATTGATGATATCAGCATTTCTGCAGCAGCGCTGATATACTAATAGATATCCATCTGCAAGATCGGGAATCACGATGGTTGTAACATATGTTGCGCGTTCAACGCAAATATCGGGTAAGGTATCATAACATATGGAATCAATTTCAATGTTTTCAATGAGTGGACTATACACAGCGAAATTGGAAATAAATTCATTTGTAATAGCATTGAATAAACTAAAATGAGCGGGATCATCAAATCCGGTGAAAGACGTGCAATCGCGATAAAGCAACAATTTTACCTCATAGGTTTCCGGGGCAATTTTGGTAGCTATAATTTCGCCGCCTATTATATGACTTGCTTTGGTATCTAATGAAACCAGCAAGAAAGGGAATAGAAGGAGTAGTAATTTTTTCATAGTTTTTGATTGTAATACAAAATTAAATGATAGTAAAATCAATTGGAAGAATTTCTTTTGAAATGTTTAATCATAATAAAATGCAATTTTTTCAATAAATGATTAATAATCAAATAGTTACATTGTATAAAATACAAAAATATTAATCAAACATTGTCAAAACTCTGTAATTTACATGTTGTCTGCCATAACCTTATTAATATGTGATAACCAAAGGCAATTGATATTTTTTACCCTCCAATTCATTCACAATTAAATAATAAAAACCTTGTTTCAAGAACATATTTAAATGATTTGGAGAATCAGCGCTTTGGTTTTTGATTTCTTTAACCAGATTTCCGTTCATATTATAAATTGAGATATCGTAGCTTTTGCTACAGGTTGTTTCATTAATACATTCCAATGTGA
>JAYSYX010000075.1:0-5086 GCA_043727235.1 Bacteroidota bacterium | reverse complement strand
CCTAATTCAGCAAAAAATAAGCCTACAGCAGGTCCTGCAAGAACTCCGGCTAATTCAACAACCTTAAGATCATGAAACATAGAACAAAAATAGACAGATTATAAAATAAACAGGTTCTAGAATCGTCAGAACTTTATATTCATCAAATTGTTATCCGATCATGCATTCAAGAGGGTTATTTTTTTTCAGTTTTATTTTGGCTGTAGAGATATATGCTTATCAGGCATTAATTACAGTGTTTCCGGGTAATTACCTCCTCCCATTTATATACTTTGGAGGAACTGCACTTATTTTTACGAGCATCCTGCTCTATTTTAATTTTAAATTACAGGAAAAAATAAAAATTCCACGGCAATTGCTGATGGCAATCTTCTTTTTATTATTTATTCCGAAAATTTTCACATCGCTTTTTTTGCTTATGGAAGATGCTGTGAGATTGGTCAAACTAGGTGTTAATGGGGTAATATCTCTAATTGGAAATTCAGAGTTCATTTTCGGGACAGGCCGTTCAGAAATTTGGAGTATCATCACACTTTCAATTGCTGCAGCTTTAACACTCACTTTTGTTTATGGAGCAATATTTAATGTTTATAATTATAAAGTTAGAAAGGTTCCGGTGAAATTATTAAAACTTCCAAAGAATTTCAACGGATTAAAAGTAGTTCAGATCTCCGATATTCATTCGGGAAGTTTATCCGATACAAAGGCAGTGCAAAAAGCAGTAGATAAAATAAACGGGTTAAAACCAGATCTTATATTTTTCACCGGCGATCTTGTAAATAATATCGCAGCAGAAGCATTGGATTTTGTGGAGATCTTCGCACAATTAAAAGCAGAACACGGAGTGTATTCTATTCTGGGAAATCACGATTATGGTGATTATATGTTGTGGTCGAGCCCTGAAGATAAAATTGCAAACCTGGAAACATTAAAGGCCCTGCACAAGCAGATGGGATGGCGCTTATTGCTCAATGAGCATATACATATTGAAAAGGATGGTGAAAAAATTGTTGTTGCAGGAGTTGAAAATTGGTCGGCAAGAGGCAGATTCCATACTTATGGTAAATTAGAAAATGCCCTACATGGAATTCAGGATGCATTTACGGTACTTTTATTATCACATGATCCATCGCATTGGGAAGCAGAGATATTAGATCATCCGGCGAAAGTGGATATTACCTTTTCGGGACATACACATGGAATGCAATTTGGTTTTGAATTTCTGAATATTAAATGGAGCCCGGTTAAATATTTTTATAAACAATGGGCGGGATTGTATTCCAAAAAAGAACAACATTTATATGTGAACCGAGGATTTGGCGTTATTGGATATCCGGGAAGGGTTGGAATTTTACCAGAAATAACTTTATTCACTTTACATAGTGCAAACTAAAATTTTATTTTTAGTTATTTTGCACAATGCAAACTACGCTGGAAAAAAAGTATCAGAGTTTAGTAAACAATTACACTCTACTTTTAAAATTATGTGAGAAGTTAGACCACTTCGGTTTGAATGATCCGATTACAAGCGGTAAATGGTCAGTTGCACAAATACTTGCACATATAAATATTTCTATCAACATTACTACAGCTTATTTATTAAAAAAAATACAATATCCTGAAAAAATACCTGATACAACTTTTTCAACAGGTTTGAGATCAGTTTTACTGAACGCAGCTCTCAGAAGTGATATAAAGTTTAAAGCGCCGAAGGGGGTGAATATTGTTCCTGAAACCAACTCTTTAGAAAATATTGCCTTTGAGTGGGAAAAACAAAAAAAGCTTCTTTTTGAACTCCTGGACACATTTCCTCCCCATTTGCTGAAAAAAGCCGTGTTTCGGCATCCTATTGCCGGCCGAATAACTATTAACCAGACCCTGGAATTCCTAAATTTGCACCTTTTGCACCATAAAAGGCAGATAGATCGGTATCTGAACGAACGAAAATAGTGCGAAAATTGTAGTAAAAAAACGGTAACTTTGCAATCTCTTAAAAAAAAGTTAATCTAAAATATAAGTCTTAACAACATGACCATCTTCTTAATTTTCTTTATTGCTCACTGGTATCTCTCCCTCTTTTGTCAAACCTTTTTTTTGCACCGCTACGCTGCGCATAGCATGTTTACCATGACGAAGGGCTGGGAAAAATTCTTCTATGTTTTAACATGGCTCACGCAGGGTTCTTCTTATTTAAGCCCTTATGCATACGGTATATTGCACAGATTACACCATGCTTTTACAGATACAGAAGAGGATCCACATTCACCGAGTTATACAAAAGGATTGTTTCCATTAATGTGGAAGACCAAAATCATATATAATGATATTGAAAATTACAGACTAAAAGTTGACGAAAAATTTATGAAAAACTTGCCAATGTGGCGGAGTTTTGATCATTTTGCCAGCAGCCGGTTAAGCCGGTTAGCCTGGGTGGCGATCTACATTATTCTTTATGCATTTATAGCAACACAATGGTGGATGTGGTTATTACTTCCAATTACAATTCTTACCGGTCCTGTTCACGGAGCCATTATCAATTATTTTGCACACAAATATGGATACAGGAATTTCGACACCCCAGATACTTCAAAGAATTTTTTACCGGTTGATATAATAATGATGGGTGAGAGTTACCATAATAATCACCATAAATTATTGGCCAGACCAAATTTTGGTATAAAGTGGTTTGAAATAGATCCCACTTATCCTATAATACGATTATTGAGTGCCCTAAAGGTGATCCGACTGAATCAGGAACCAATTTCCTGATACAAGAATCCAGGCTTTTTATTCGTTTCCTGTCAAGGGTTTATCTTTACTATAAAAAGACAGGGTATTTACAGAACAACGAAAATATTATTTGGGATACTACTTCTTTTCACTTCCTGTGATCTGTTGGCACAAACCAACAATGAAAGAAAAAAGATCGTTGCTGTTGTAAATGGTTTAATTACTATCGACAGCCTGAGTATTATTCCGGGAAGTGTAAAAATAAGTGAGCGAATTTTTACGACTGATCAGGATTCATTGCCAATATATAAATTGATTGATACTTCATTTTACAAAATAGATCACTTCCATTCTACCATACAATTTTCAGAACAAATAAATGGAGAGCTTTTAATAGAATATAAAGTATTTCCTTATTTATTTACAAAAGAATACTTTAACAAGGACCCGGCACTTTTCGACAGTGCAAATATCAACCTTACCCCCTACTCTGTTTCATTAACCAATATTGATCCCTATTTAAATATAACCGGTCTCGATTATTCCGGAAGTTTTGCCAGAGGAATTTCATTTGGCAATAATCAGGATATAGTGGTAAATTCCAATTTTAATCTGCAAATGAATGGAAAATTGCAGAATGATGTAAATATCAATGCTTCTATTACTGATAATAATATTCCGATACAACCCGAAGGAAATACGCAGCAACTACAAGAATTTGACAAAGTTTTTATACAACTCTCAAAAAATAGACAAACGCTTACCATGGGTGATTTTGAAATTTATAAACCCAAAAGTTATTTTCTAAATTACTATAAAAAGCTGCAAGGGGTAAGTTATGCGGGAGGATTTGACCTGGAAAATAAAGGAAGTTTAACCACAGGTTTGAATCTTGCCGTGGCAAAAGGAATCTATGCGAAACAGGATTTAATAATATTGGAAGGAAACCAAGGTCCTTATAAATTAAAAGGCAACAATGGAGAAACATTTATTATTATTCTTGCCGGTACAGAAAGAGTTTATATTGATGGTAAATTGATGGTTAGAGGATCAGAGAACGATTACATAATTGATTATAATGCAGGAGAAATAACTTTTACGCCAAATATATTATTAACAAAGGATAAAAGAGTACAGGTAGAATTTGAATATTCTGATAAGAATTATTTCAGGACACTTGTATTTTCAGGCTCAGAATATACTTCTGAAAATGAAAAATTAAAATTGAGATTAAATATTTATGCAGAACAAGACAGCAAAAATCAACCCCTTGATCAAACGATAGATTCATTTGATAAGGGCATACTTGAGTCGGTTGGCGATTCGGTTCAATATGCATTTTCATCGGGCATAGATACCATTGCATTTGATGTTTCGCGAATCATGTATAAAATGGGGGATAGTCTTGGCTTTGATTCTGTTTTTGTTTATTCCGTAAGTCCCGATTCTGCGAAATATGTACTTTCCTTTACTGAACTTGGATTAAATAAAGGGAATTATATCCAGAGCGCCACCTTTGCCAATGGACGGGTATACACCTGGGTTGCACCTATTGCAGGAATTCCACAGGGATATGCAGAGCCGGTAATATTATTAAATGCACCTAAAAAATCGCAAATGGTGACGGCGGCAGCTGATTACAGAATAAATGAAAATAATTTTATTACCGGAGAAATTGCAGTCACAAATAATGATGTGAATACTTTCAGTGAAATTGATAATACAGACAACACCGCACTTGCATATAGAACTGAATATCAAAATCAATATAAATTCAGTGAAAAAATTACTCTTAACAGTGCGATCAATTATGAATTTACAGAAAAGAATTTCGCTCCTCCCGAAAGATACAGACCTGTGGAATTTAACCGCGATTGGAACATTTTTTCTGTTGAAAAAACTAATGAACATTATACCAATGCCAATTTTAATTTAGCAGGTGGTGATATTTGGAATCTTGGGATCCAATCTTCCGCATTTATCAGAGAACAGGATTACAGCGGCTTTTTGCAAGCAATAAAAGGAACGATCACAACTAACCAATGGATTATTAATGCAAATGGTAGTTATTTGAACAGTAATGCTGATACTATTCGCTCGAGTTTTATCAGACCAAACCTTTCCGTTGCAAAAATTTTTCCCGAAATAAATTTTTGGAAATTAGGTGTAAATTATGAAGGAGAACACAACAATGTATTTTCCGCTTCGGATTCGTTATTGAGTAATAGTTTTTATTACGATCAGTTTAAATATTTTATTTCCAATGCTGATACTGCAGTAAATAAATTCTATGGCGATGTTATTATGCGTAACGACCGACTTCCTGTGAACGGCAAATTTACCGATATTACCAGAG
>JAYSYX010000074.1:0-5088 GCA_043727235.1 Bacteroidota bacterium | reverse complement strand
ATGCTTCAATTTTGGGTAAGCTTCTTAGTGATTTCTTTGTGTCTTTGTGTCTTCGTGGCAAAACAATTTAATAATCATAAGAAGTCGGTTTAAATTAATAAGAAAATTTGACATAATAAAATTAGTACCCTTTTACCATATAATCCGCATGGCCACAAAGGCACGAAGGCTCAAAGGTTTCACGAAGAGATAATATTTAATTGGAAAGTATATTTTAACAACAAATAACATCAAAGTAAGAATTGGAAGATAAAATTCACACCTCGAGCCATACCAAATCCTATTTCCTACTTCCTATGTCCTATGTCATTCCTCAAAACTCCAGCCCTAATCCCGCAGTCAACTCATAAATAGTATTAACAACACCCTCTGCAGGAACAGAATCATCGAGCAAATTATAATTAACTACAAGATATAATTTTTTAGTGAGGTATGATTTTATATCAAGTGAGGTTGAAATTCTACGGTCAGAAAAATCATCAAATTTTGGTTGGAAATAAGTAGTGCTAACTACGGAATAAGTTTCCTTCGGAGATAAGGTAAAAGAAACATAACTGCTTAACCTATGGTTTTGTTGTTGAATTTCCACGCCAGTGTTTTTTTCATTTTCAAACATATAGAGGGCAGCGGCATATAATCGGAATTCATCCGTACCAATAATTTTAAATCGGGGTCCGGTTCCCGTTAAAATGCGCAGGTCAATTGCAAGAGGTTCGTTGTATTGACCTTGAACAAATGCCTCCCAAACAAAACGATCTCTTATTTTATAATTATAGCGGAAATGTTGAAATCCGGAGTTTACAAATTTTTGATTCTCATTTACCTGCACTGTTGCTACATCAGTCAATAGAAGAAATAAACTTTTTTTAGTCTTATACTGAATATGCAGATCAGTGAGTATGGATAATACATAATCATTATTCTTGCTCATATAAAGTGATGCTTCACCACTGCCTGCCCATCCTACAGTATCCGTTTTTATGCGTTTATCTTCAATATTAATTACCTGTGAATTGATCCGGTTAATAAATAACAAAAATCCGATCATTAAAAATACTTTTTTCATAGATGGGTAACTTTGGGTTGATTTAGGTAATGCCAAAAATACGAATTGTGTTTTAAAAGTAAAATGTTGTCAAAAAGGTGTTAGGTCTACTCACTTGCACCAGCCCTTCCGGGTCTTTACTTCTCTTCTTCAACTACAATAACCGGTAGGTTCAGCGATTTGATCATATCATTTATTTTTTTGACCTCTGTTTTTTTAATTTCTTCGAATTTATTTAACTGAATATCCGCCTCTTTACTAAGTTCATTAAAAACGGAAATTTGGTTTTTAGAAGGACGGAAATTTCCGTTAGAAGCTGCATTGTACACACCAGCCAATTTATCATTCAGTTTTATCCCGTAATTCAACATATCCTGATTGCTTTTATTTCTAGTTTCGTATATGGATTCAATTATGGTGCTCATATGTTTATTTAATGCAGCAACCGAATCTTTTAATTCCTTTGGTGCAGTTTCTCCTAATTTATTGATATAAGCATCCATTTGTTTTTGAAGGGACCACATATCATTTATCGCATTTTGCACCTCCGTGAATTTATCGCGAACCTGAATTAAAAATTCATGTTGTAATTGGTAATCTTCGAGAGTTGCTTCCGAGTTTGGATCAGGTAAAATATTAAAATTCATCAACACGCTGTCGATGCCATATTTTACTTCTGCTTTATAAGTGCCGGGAGCTGCTGATGGGCCGCCGGGTGTTCCATTCCATAAAAACATCCCGTCAACTTTTTTTGCAGCTGCATATTCGTAATTCCAGTTGAATTGATTTAATCCGCTTTGAAATTCCAGTTTTGCATTTTTATCCGTTGCGGTGGAAGAATAAGTATTTATTAATTTGTTGTTGTTATCATATAATTCTATGGATAAAACTTTTCCTGAATCAGGTTCATTAAGAACACCGGGTTTTGACGGAATGTAATAATTGATCACAAGTCCTGGCTTCGGATTTTTACCCGCGTTAGCAGGATTTTCAATTTGATAACCACTTATTCTGTAACTATCACGAATTGTATATACATGAAAGGACTTTGTTTTGATGTTGTCATTCATTTCCTGCAATACACTTACATCATCCAATATCCAAAATCCTCTTCCTTGTGTGGCAAGAATAAGATCATTATTTTTTATTGTCATGTCTGTAATGGGAACTATTGGCAAATTGTTTTGAAAAGGAAACCAGTTCATACCATCGTTGTAGGAAATATACATTCCATACTCTGTTCCGCAATACAATAAACCTTTCCTTTTTTTATCGGTGCGAATAACTCTTGTAAAATGGTCTTTATTGATTCCATTGGTAATTTTTTTCCAGCTTTTACCATAATCTTCCGTAACATATAAATAAGGAGTAAAATCATCCGATTTATATCTTGTTCCGGCAAAATACATTTTTCCTTTTTGCAGTGGATCAGGTTCTACACAATTTATCATAGTGAATTTCGGCAAATCAGCCGGAGTTATATTCTCCCATGTTTGGCCGCCGTTTTTGCTAATATGGATTAAGCCGTCATCACTGCCTGTATAAATTACATCTTTTTCTATCGGTGATTCCGCTGCTGCGAATATTGTGCAATAAACTTCAACACCGGTATTGTCTTTAGTGATAATTCCGCCACTCGGTTGTTGTTTTGTTTTATCATTTGTTGTGAGATCCGGAGATATTGCATTCCATGTTGTGCCATTATCAGTAGTGGAAAATAAAACATTGCCTGCAGCATATAATTTATTCGGATCATGAGGAGAAAAGAACAAAGGAAAATTCCATTGAAAACGATATTTCTGAATATCTGCTCCTTGCCCCAAAGGATCATTTGGCCAAACAGTAATATTTCTGCTATCTCCATTTAAGTGATTATAAACACCGATAAATCCGGAATAATTTCCTCCGTAAACAATGTTATAATTATCCGGATCAGCAACTATATGACCGCTTTCAAAACCTGCGGTTGGTTCCCAATCGTTTCCATCAATTTGTCCGTCTTCACTTCTGTGTTTTATTCTGAGGGAAGAATTATCCTGTTGCGCTCCTAATAATCTATAGGGAACATCATTATCAGTGCTTACGCGATAAATTTGAGATGTTGGCTGATTATAATAAGTGCTCCAATTTTTTCCACCGTTGAAAGAAACCTGTGCCCCGCCATCATCTGCGATGATCATGCGCTGTGCATCATCGGGATCTATCCAGAGGTCGTGATGATCGCCATGGGGAGTATTAATGGAAGAAAATGTTTTTCCTCCATCCGTACTTTTCCAAAATTCCACATTTAATACATACACAATATTTTCATTGGAAGGATCACAAAATATTTTCGAATAATACCATGCTCTCTGACGAATATTACTTTCAGAATTAGTTTTTGTCCATGTTTTTCCTGCATCTGAACTTTTAAATACACCACCAGTTTTTGATTCTATTATCGCATAATAAATATTTGGGTTTGATCTTGAAATTGTGATACCGATAATTCCCAAAGTGACTTTTGGCAATCCTTTATTGGAGGTGATATTTGTCCAGTTATCTCCTCCATCTGTTGTTTTATAAATTCCTGAACCCGCTCCACCACTTTCCAAGGAATAAGGAGTTCTTTTGACATTCCAGAATGTCGCAACTAATATATTCGGATCGCCCGGATCCATAACCAGATCGCAAGCACCGGCATAATCACTTACATACATAATTTTTTTCCAATTCTTGCCGCCATCTATTGAACGAAATACTCCACGTTCATTGTTCGGTCCGAATAAATGTCCTTGTGCAGCACAATAAACGATATCCGAATTTTTAGGATGCACAATAATGCGCATGATATGTCGCGTATCATTTAATCCGATATTTTTCCAACTTCTTCCACCGTTCTCGCTCTTCCACATTCCAAAACCTTCACTCACATTTCCTCGCATGGAATTTTCTCCCATACCGACATAAATAACAGAAGGATCGATATTACTCAGAGTTATTGCTCCCACCGAACCTCCAAAAAATCCGTCGGAAATATTATTCCAGTTATTTCCACCATCGTTTGATTTCCAAACTCCTCCGCCCGTAGCTCCAAAATAAAATAATTGTTTGTTTTCCATGTCTCCCACTACTGCAGTACTTCTTCCACCTCTCCAGGGACCCACATTGCGAAACTGTAATTGATTGGTGATTGTTGTATCAAAAGGCATATTTATAGCAGCAGTTTCATTTTTATTTTTTTGTGCATAAAGCGACTGCTGCATAATTACGAATAGGATAAATAAAATTTTTTTCATAGTTGAAATTCAGTTTGTAAAAATGTGGTATCACCTTCATCAGGAGGACAGAGGCAATAATTGGTCACGAAATACGGAAATTAGTATAACATATCAAAAAGGGAGTCTTATTATTAACAGGATTTAATAATAAGCCCAATAAAAACCAGACTAAAACTGCAAGATTAATTTAATGCCTATCTGGAATCATTGATATAATTCTCCAGCTGACTTAAGGTGAATTGTTGATCCTCGATTATATATTTCACAACATCGCCAATGGAAATGATACCTGTGAGTTTATTGTCATCAAGAACAGGCAGATATCGAATGGAGTTGTCAGTCATTAAATTCATACAATCCTTTATCAATGTGGCACTTGTAACTAGTTCACAATTTTCGTCCATGATCTCATTTACCTGTGTTTCGCGTGAAGTTCTCTCTTTAAGTACCACTTTTCGAGCATAATCCCTCTCGGTGAACAGTCCGATGAATGTATCACCACGCATCACGATAAGTGCGCCGATATTGTTTTCCATCATTTTTTGCAGTGCATCGTATACAGAAATGTCGGGGTGGATGGTCATCGGGGTTTTTCTCTTTTTCTCCAGGATTTTGTGGACAGTAGACATAACAGAAGATTTAGAAGTTAAATAAATAGGTCGCTCCCGCAAGATACTATATTTTTTGAAATATTTTAAAACGTGAAAGCCTTAATCTATCTTTGCCCCGGAGAGTTGGCAGAGCGGTCGATTGCGGCAGTCTTGAAAACTGTTGACTGTAACA
>JAYSYX010000073.1:0-5103 GCA_043727235.1 Bacteroidota bacterium | reverse complement strand
TCTTTTCCACCATTATTTGGTTCTGTTTTATTTCCCGTCATGCCAGATAATGAACTCCCACAGATAATGCTCCCTCCATCAAATGTTTGATGTATGTCATATAATCTATCTTCATTGTCACCACCAAAAGTCTTTTGCCAAACAGTATTTCCACTGAGATCTAATTTAAGAACCCAAAAATCATAATTTCCAAAATTTCCTTCAGTCTTATCTCCTGAAACTCCGGAAGTTGTATATCCACCAATTAAGTAACCTGTTGGGCATTGTTGAACAACACTCAATAAATCGTCACCAGATCCGCCGATTGTGTTTTGCCAGATTATATTTCCACCAGAATCAATTTTAATGACCCAATAATCATTTCCTACTGCCATTTCTGTTTTATCTCCTGAAATCCCAGAGGAAGAATACCCTCCAAGAATGTATCCATAGTCAGTTGTTTGATTTATTGAAAATAGTCTATCTATTTCACTACCACCAATCGTATTTTGCCATTCAATGCTACCATTTGAATCTAACTTCACAACCCAATAATCATCCCAGCCGCTTCCAACTTCTGATTTGTCACCTGTGTTAGTTGATGACGAGTAACCGCCAAGTATAAAACCCGAATCCAATGTTGTTGAAACAGAAGTCAGAATTTCATCCAAGCTTCCTCCTATTGTATTCTGCCATTCAATTTCAGGTGCCTGCCCGTAAGCACGAGACATACACAATAATAAAATAAAGAATAAGTATTTTATAGAGCGTTTCATGGAAGTAAATTTAAGGAAAAGGATTGGAGTTTGAATCATATTAATAAATGGAAAAATCAATTAACAATCAAAATGTTTCCCCTAGGTTTCCCCCACTATTAAAAAACCCTTGTAAAGTATTGATTTACAAGGGTTAAGTGATATTAAATGTGACCCCGACAGGATTCAAACCTGTAACCTTCTGATCCGTAGTCAGATACTCTATTCAGTTGAGCTACGGGGCCTATTTTCTTTTTATAGATCTGTTGTCAGATACTTCCGCCGCGGCGGATTGAGCTACGGGGCCAATATTTATTGAGGATTTTGATTTTAAAAACACCCAATTATCCCGCAAAAATAGCAATAAAAAACAAAACCTCCGAAAAGTTAATTCCGGAGGCTTGTTATGCGTTGTTTGTTTGGAATTGTTTCAGTGTATTATTTCTCGTCTTTTTTGATTTGTCCTTTGCTCAAACTATCGCGCATTTCGGTGTCGGCTTGTAGGTTGCGGAGTTTGTAGTAGTCCATGATGCCTAAATTGCCACTTCTGAAGGCTTCAGCGATAGCGCGGGGTATTTCGGCTTCTGCTTCTATCACCTTGGCACGGGCTTCCTGGGCCTTTGCTTTCATTTCCTGCTCGAGAGCTACTGCCATTGCGCGACGTTCTTCAGCCTTTGCCTGAGCGATGTTTTTATCTGCATTTGCCTGATCCATCTGGAGTTCAGCACCGATGTTTTTTCCAATGTCAATATCTGCAATATCTATGGATAAGATCTCAAATGCAGTTCCACTGTCCAAACCTTTTGCCAATACCGTTTTTGAGATATTATCCGGATTTTCCATTACCGCTTTATGGTTTTCGGAAGAACCGATGGTAGTTACAATACCTTCTCCAACACGCGCTAAAATGGTCTCCTCTCCTGCTCCACCCACTAATTTCTGGATGTTGGCACGAACGGTAACTTTAACTCTTGCAATCAATTGAATACCGTTTTTGGCCACAGCTGTTACCGGAGGTGATTCAATTACTTTCGGATTAACACTCAACTGCACCGCTTCAAATACATCTCTACCAGCAAGGTCGATAGCTGTTGCAGCTTTAAAATCGAGTGGGATATTCGCTTTATCGGCGCTCACCAATGCATTTACCACGCGTTTAATATTTCCACCGGCTAAAAAGTGAGCCTCTAATTGATCACGTGTAAGAGGTATACCTGCTTTATGCGCAGTAACCATATTATCCACAATTGCTCGCGGATCAACACGACGCCAGCGCATCAATATCATCTGCAATAAACTTATGCGAACTCCTGCAAGCTGGGCTGAGAGCCACAATCCGAACAGTCGCATAAAAATCAGAAAAAATATCAATACAGCCAGTCCGACTACAATGACCAATATTAAAACTGCTTGTTGAGAATCCATTTTTATTTAATTATAGGTTTTACAAAAATTTTGTTGTGCTCTTTTTTTACGATCTCGATTGCGGTATCCTTTTCAATAAAATCTGCTAAGGAATACACCGTTACGCGTTCATCATTTGCAAATATAGCCTTTCCTTCGGGACGTAGGTTAGTTAATGTTTTTCCGTGATCGCCAATATTAAAATGGGAAAGATTTTCATTATTCACTTTACCCGTAATTTCTGTTTTTAAGGCCCATTTTTTTGATTGGGTGCGTTTATATCCCCAATAAATTATGCCGCCTGTTGCGAGTATGGATGCTGTTAGCATCCAGTTTCCCGCAGTATTTCCATACTGATTGTAGGCCATGTATAGTCCTATCCCGGCAACTATTCCTCCCAAAATGGAAAAAACGGAAAATCCAGGTATAAAAAAAAATTCCACGAAAATAAAAAGTATACCGACTGCAATAATTGTGATGATCAGGATCAAACTCATAGGATGAATTGTGGTGCGAAGGTATTAAATTAATTGGACACGGGACACGAGAATCGGGACAGGGGAAAACAAAATGGATGGATGTAAAGGGGAAATCTGATGACGCGGATTTGGCGGATTAAAAAGGATAAAAAAATAGATAATTTAGTAAGGAAAACATAAATATCCAAACTCGGAGCGAGTGAGGCTTTCGCTTTTAGCGAAGGTCTCACTAAGGGTTCAATCTCCCTCAACTTCCGATCTACCTCTAAAGGGTGAGTGGTGAATGGTGAGTAATGAGATTGCCCCTGCACGGATTAATACTTCCAATATAACACTCAAATCCAAACTCGGAGCGAGTGAGGCTTTCGCTCTCGAAGGTCTCACTAAGGGTTCACTCTCACTTAAATGAGTAATGAGTGATGAGTAATGAGAATCCTCCTGCACGGATTAATACTTCAATATATCCCTCAGTGGTTGGTGAAAAACACACAACCACGGCACACAACCACGGCATACAATACGGGTTCACAACTCACGATTGACGCTTCACGTGGGTGAATGGTGAGTGGTGAGATTGCTCCTAAGCGGATTAATACTTCCAATATAACCCTCAGTTGTGAACGATACCCGAAACGGTTGTCCGAATTCTTTTGACAAGAAGTGAAATTTTCAAGTTACGTGAATCAAACTCATTACTCATCACTCATAACTCATTCCCTCATTGCAACACCGAAACATAAGTTGTCCAATACGTATAATCTGTGTAAACATTTACGTATTCATCTTTTACACTATCGTAACTGTAGGTCTTTACATTTTTAATTTTGACCCTAAATTTTGTATCAGCATCTACATAATATTCAGGTCTATCCGGAACGAACACGATGGTGTTTTGTCCGTAACCCTGATGATCTTCTAAAATTGTTACACCTATTTTTTTATTGTTTTCGAAAATTTCGACTGTGCAACTATCAAAATTTGCATTGCTTAACGAAAATGACCATCTATAAATATAAAAATTAACAGGCGAATAATATTCGGGTGGCCAAACAACATATTGCGTATCGTAAGGATCTGTTATTTTATCATCGTAATTAGCATCCTTTCCTCCTAGAGCCCACAATGCCATTGCACTTCCTGTGCTGCCATGGCCAAATACTTTTCTGTAGGGATTTAATATCCATCTTCGGTGACCTACTGCTTCATTATTGCCGCCATCATCATCCACCTGGCCCATTAATGCATCTATTCCATCATGGCCTAAGGATAAATTGGAATTATTGGCACCCATATAACCCTCCGCGCTAAAACATTTCCATTCTTTTGGAGGATTATGAGAGAGGTCGCCGTTAGCTGACATCATCAATGCTGCGGCCTGACATTTTGCATTCCATTCTTCTCTTAAAATGCATTTATCGGGAACTCCTGCAACTCTGCGAACATAATTTAATGCACGCAAAAATTTCTCCTGATCTGCCACAGTTAATTTGCCGGGATCACAGTTTTCTGTTGAACCATTCCAAACAATTCTATCAGTCCATGCATCATAACTTTTAAAATTGGTCTGGTAATCATATAACACCCATTTTTTATAAAGGGCATTAATGGTAGCGTCATTGGGTAAAATTTTTATTTGTTGACGCAACAATATTCCAGCCTCACTGAATTTATTTTTATCTAGAAATGCTAATATTTGCGTAACAGCTTCATTTTGCTGTAATAACTTAAAATTTTTATTCTCCGGAAAAAACACAGTTAATTCATACATATTAATATTCGCCAGATATGCAGAATCCGCCTTTTTTAATAGGGAATATATTTTAGTCTCATAAGAAGTAACTTTCGATTTATCGGAAGTGAGTCTTTTAATATTGTATAATATTTTAATTCCCTCCGAAAATTTATTTTGGGATAACAGCGAATCTACTAAATGATACATTCCTTCCTCTCCTGTTCTTCCGGTGTTTAAACAAGAATATATTTTTTTAAAGGTGCTGCTTCCATTCAGGTCGCAGGAAACAGCATTTACGGAAATAACATTAGTCATTTTCGTTCGGTATAATATTCCTAAAACAAGTGTATCGAGAACATTATATTTTTTTTCGCGGCATGCATATAGCGTCAACAGAGAATCAGCCCTTACATTTTCATTGGTTGCGCGAAGTGAATTATAATAATTAAACACAACCTCCCATTTTAATTTTTCGAATGGTTTCGGATCTATTAATATATTGGAAATGGTATCCAGATTCGTTAAAAACATATCGAAAATTCTGGCTTCGGTATAACCAAACATGGAAGCCGAACAACTTTCCAAAAATTGGAAATATTCTTTTTCAACTTCATTATTACTAAATAATACACATGCTCTGTTAAATATAGTATAAGCATTTGCATAATCGCGATCTTCATAAATGGAATATGCTAATTCGATAAAAGCTTCTGATAAATAAGGTTGCGGAATTTTCCCAACTTTTGAATCAAGA
>JAYSYX010000072.1:0-2083 GCA_043727235.1 Bacteroidota bacterium | reverse complement strand
ATCGCGAAGTACTATTAATATTTTTATTTTTCGATGATCCGGTACCAATTTTTTTATATTGGCAATTGTTTCCCGATGAAAATATAAATAGGGTGTTGAGGATTCGCCGGTAATTTTTTCCATGTGACCTTTAAATAATTCCTGATAATCAGCTATAGTAGTTGTATACCGGTGGCGCATATCTTTATATTGCGGATCCTGATCATAAAAAGTAAAAAAACAAGGTTCTTTTTGAAGAGGCATATAAATATCTGAATGGTTACCCAGATATTCATGCAAGGAAGTAGTGCCTGCACGAGCAGTGCCGACAATTAAAAAATTTGGCCATCTGTTATTTAGATCATTCACTTTCCGTATCCTTATTTATTTCGGTGGTCTTATTCTTATTTTTCTTCTCCTTTTTACTGAATGCGGATATCAGATCAGCAAAGGGATTATAAATTGTGTTGATTCCCATAGTAAAATAGATCTGCAAAGCACATCCTAAATTTAAAACTGTTCTTGAAACTGCGGTTGCAATTGCAGCTCCGATAATTCCATACATTGGAATTAATATTAAATTCAACCCAACATCAATAACAACTGTTGCCAGGGCATAATACATAGTAACCTTTTGCCGCCCGGTCATATTCAGCAATACAGTAACCGGTCCGGTTAAAACATTTGCTGCCTGTCCAAGTGTTACAATTATAAAAACTATTACAGCTTCTTCCGTTGTAAATCCTTTTCCAAATGTCCACAAACAGAATTTAGGAAAAACTAAAAATAACAAAAGTATTGGAACACAGGACCAGAATATAAGTCGTGTAGCTTGTTTTACACTATTTTGAAGACGTTTATCATCTTTTGCACCATAGGCTTCTGCGAATTTGGGCCCGGCTATTGCATTTATGGAAATAAGCGGAATAGTTGCCAATGATGTTAATCGTGTAGCAACCCTGTATATTGCAACAACAGGTTCTTTTGCATACCAGGCTAAAATTAAAATATCCAACCAGGTATAAATCATGGTCAAATATTTCGCAGACATCATTGGAGCGGAAACTTTTAGTAACTCCGTTGTACTTATCTTTTCCTGTGTAGCAATAATATTATTGAGAGCTGAAGGTGCAGGTCCTTCTTTTTTTATCTTTTTTTCCTTTTTTACAAAAAATTCACTTGTTGCGATGTCAGGATTTTTTAAATAGTAGATCCAAAAAAATTGTGCGATCAAAAACGCAATAAATATTCCGATACAATAGGATAAATTCACCCAAAGTTGATCTTTCGAAAAAATCCCGAATATCAATAAAAATACAATGGCCACCAGTTGATTTACAACATGTGATATCCAATTAAATTGTTTTGATTTTTTGAGTCCTTTTATACATTCTTCACTTAAACCTCCCAACACATAAAACAAGATGGAGACTGCAAAAATTTGCATGTAAAATGTATACTTTTCGAAATCGGGTGCTGTAGGATCAAATAGATCATCGGTGAAATAGGGTATGATAAAATAAGTGCCGGCTGATAAAAACACAGCGATAGGAATAACAATTTTGAGTGCGATCTTATAGGTATGTTGCACCAGATCCCATCGGTTAGCGGCACTGTATTGGGCAACAAATCTCGACATAGCCATGTCTACACCAAATCTTCCGAATATTCCAACTATACTTAAAATGCTTAAGCCAACGGTATATACACCCATTGCCTCTTCACCATAAATACGTCCAATAACGATTAATAAAAGATAACCTGTAAACCGACCAACTAAACTTATTATGGTTCCTGAAAATCCTTTTTTGAAGATCTCGGAAAAATCCCGATCTCCGAATTTTTTTACAATTTTCTTTTTAAGTTTGCCGATCATAACGAATCATCCGCAGAAGTATTTTGAATGATCATTAAAGTATCAGGTTGAGTTTTTGGAGCAGGTTGAATTCCATTCTGCATATCTATTCTTTGCAAAAATTCATCTACAAATATCTCCGTAAATAGTTTTGCCCCGGGAGCATTTAAATGTGCCAGATCAAAAAGATTTTCTCTTTCGTTTAACATTGGGTAGGCTGATGGATCCTGAAAACCGATCTTATTTTCT
>JAYSYX010000071.1:0-14235 GCA_043727235.1 Bacteroidota bacterium | reverse complement strand
GCGATCTTACTGTAAATCCTGTGGTAACTATAAAAAATCACGGAACCGAAGTACTCACTTCTATTGACATTTTTTATAATATTGATGGAGGAGCAACTTCTTCTTATGAATGGACAGGTTCACTTGTAACCAACGCCACAGAAAATGTTTCTTTACCTGCTATCTCTACAATTGAAGGCGAGCACACACTCGAAGTAACTCTGGAAAATCCAAATGGATTTACTGATGCGGATGCCGGAGACAATACCACTGAAACCGATTTCCTGGTTAATTTATCTGCTCTCCCACTTCCCCTTTCACAAGGATTTGAGGCGAGCGGTTTTCCATACGATGGTTATACACTCAACAATCCTGATGATTATTATACATGGGAAAGAACCAACGATGCAGCTGCATTGGGAAGTTATTCCATTTATATGAATCATTACGATAATGATGCGAACGGAGAAATTGATGATTTTGTGCTTCCTGCTTATGATCTCTCAGGAATGGCTACTATTAATTTCACTTTTGATGTTGCCTATGCATTGTATACTTCCGGTGGAATTTATTCCGATACATTGGAAGTATTGGTAAGCGATGATTGCGGAACAAGTTGGGAATCTGTCTATAAAAAAGCAAATCCCGATCTGCAAACCGCACCTTTCACAGCAAGCTCTTTTGAGCCTGAAGATGATGAGTGGAGAAACGAATTAATTGACCTCACAGGGTATTTAGGATCATCACAATTATTTATAAAATTCCGCACCATTAGTGATTATGAAAATAATTTATACGTCGATAATATCAATTTAAATGACGGACAACAAATTGGGGTATTTAATGCTTCTAATGATTTTAACTTGTCGTTATTTCCAAACCCGGCAAACGATGTATTAAATATTAAATACAATATTTCGCAAAACGGGAACGGAATATTATTAATTTATGATGTACTTGGTAAATTGGTTTTCAGCGAAATTATTTCCACCAATGCAGGCATAAATATTATACCAATTCCGGTAAAAGACCTGAGTGCAGGTTATTACAGAATTAAATTGGAAACGGGTGGGATGAATGCATCTACGCCCTTTGTTAAGGAGTGAATTAAGGAAGAAGGAGAAAGGAGAAAGGAGTTTGGCTGACTTCGTCAGCTAGTAAATATAACGTTTTTAGAATCACCAACATAGGAATAAAGTCTCATGATTAGTGTTCTCACAACAAAAATATTCACAATATTTCCAGGATCACAACTTCTTTTTCCACTCCCACCACTAAAGTAAAATCCTGTTTGAGTGCATAATGCATATGGTATTCGGCAACGGTTCCGCCTTTCATTAAAATTCCGTCAATATCGCCGCGTTCCTTTAATAAAAATGGTTTCACATACATATCATCTTTAAATTCGAGTTTGCGTTTTCCATAAATTTTATACATCACTTCTTTGGAGCTCCAATAGATCAAAAGTTTTTTCATCTCCTCCTTATTTCCAATATGGTTTAATTCAACGGAGGATAAAAATTTATGTTTGATGATATCTATCTTTCTGTTTGGTTCTTCAATATCAATTCCCACCCGGTAATCCTTAGAAATAATTGCAGCTGCATACGTAAAACTATGCGATAAACTAATGTGCAGGTCAAAATTGGAAACAAAGGGATTTCCATGTTCATCGAATAACAATTCAACAAAAGTTTCGGTGTTCATCAGATATTTCAGAAGATATCTGCTCGCTAACCAGGTAAGTTGGCGTTTAGGGTGACTTATACCAGCGAGATAATTCGTCTCCCACTCGCTCAAAATGAGTTTAGAACGATAGAAGTCAGGCTCCTCCTCTATTTTCCACACTGCATATTCCGCATAATCGAGCAAACTCTCCTTTAAAACCAGCGCCATAATGAGTGTAATTTCAGCACGAAAATAGGATTAATTAGGATGTTAGCGGGAAAAAAATTTGTTTATTTTGAAACTTTTACCTAATTTCACAGGGCACAAACACACCTGTCATGTTTAAATTTTTTCAATTCATCAAATCCGAACAGGAATATATCCACATCATGATCCCTAAAGATCTGAAAGGGAAACTGGTGGAAATAACCATTCAGGAGAAAGCTCCGGACCCGGGAACTCAGCTCGACAAAACAGATGAAGAAACTATGGCGCAGAAAGAAGCTGAACTCAAGATGATGGATAAGGTGAGGAATCAGTTGAATGTCTGGGATATATGACGTACGACATAGGACATAGGACATAGGACATAGGACATACGACATATGACGTACGACATAGGACTTGATAAAGGACAATGCAAAAGGGGACACAGGAATTGTTTTGTCTTGGATTGTAAATTTATTTTTGACCAGAGACTGAGAATAGCCTGATAGAAAATTATACTCAAACTCTAATTGAATTTCCTGATTCAACCCTCGCATTCTTAGAAACAAAATACAAAATCGTATGTCCTATATCGTACGTCATATGTCCTATTTCCTATTTCAAAAATAAATTATATATTTGCACCTGAATGAGAAAAAGATCAACAAAACAAATTGCGTTCAATTGGATCCGATGAGGAATATTTTAATATTAAAATATTTGCGCCCGGACTATTGTTCGGGTTTTTTATTTTAATGAAAATTGATATTATGAAAAGAGATGTTTATACAAAAATTAACGAAAGGTTTTATCCCTCCAAAACCTATGCATACCTGATTTAAAGCCCGGATGTTATCTGTGTTATTCAGCCCGGCTATGCATTAGACCTGGTTTTATTTTTCTGTAAGACCTGTGATTATTAACTTCCGCCGAAAGGGGGATAAAATAACTATGTGATGAAAAGAATAACAAGATTGATAATAATGATCATTATTTATGTGGTTAAAAATATAAATAAAAATGCCGGTATGTTGATAGATATATTGGAAAACATGTATACTTTATCTGTAAACGTGAAAAGTAAAACTTTGGAAAAAATGATCAAGGTTTTAGTTATTATAGTAGGTGGAAAAATAATGGAACTTGTGGTTGACAATAAAATTGTTACTGCAGTGGAAATTATCAAGATCATCAATAATTACATCACCATAAACGAGGTTTGGGTTGTTATGGAATTATGGGTGCTGTGGATATTATATATCATAAAAGTAAATACCAATATTATTCTATTACACGCTGTTTCTGTTATTTTTATAATTGTGAATGAATTTGCAATATATATTTACGGCGGAATCAGAAGTACTATTTCAAGATTGGAAAGTATACTTCTTGATACAAAAGCATCTTTCCACCAATTTCAAAACAAAGGGATACGAAGGTGTATCCCTTTTGTATAAAATTTGTTCTGAGAATGACTATGGGTTTATAAACAGAAGTTCTCGTTTTGTCGTACCTAAAAAAACAAAATTCAATCCTAACTTTGCCTTATGCATTCAGGCCAGGGTAATAAATTTATAGATAAACTATTTCGACCCTTCCAACCAACCTATCAACGTATTCTGGGTAAACATATTGACGTTTTAAATAAAGCTTACCCCTACCCTGTTAAGGTATTCCGAATTTCATTCAAAACTTTCGGGGCAATGGCGGGATGTTTATTCGTTTTATACATTTTTATTCTTCTTGGCGCCTTTGGTTTGGTACCCGATCGCCAGGAATTATTGAAGGCGAATAATTATACGGCATCGGAGATCTATAGCCAGGATAGTGTTTTACTGGGGAAATATTTTATTCAAAATCGCACTAATGCTGAATTTGAAGACCTTCCGGACCATTTATTAAATGCATTGGTTGCGACAGAAGATGCACGGTTTTACGAGCATAATGGTGTTGACTTTATAAGTTTCGTCCGGGTTCTTATTTTATCCATCATTTTAAATGACGATGCAGGTGGTGGAAGTACCATCACGCAGCAATTATCAAAAAATCTCTACGCAAGAAAAGATTATGGTCCGCTTACTATGCCCGTGAATAAATTCAGGGAGATGATAATTGCAGGAAGATTGGAAGATGTTTATTCGAAAGAAGAAATTCTTACGCTATATTTTAATACGGTCCCCTTTGGGGAAGATTGTTATGGCATCGAGGCCGGTACATTGCGTTTTTTCAATACTGTTCCTGCCAACCTGACCATTGATCAAAGCGCTGTATTGGTTGGATTATTAAAAGCGAATACAACTTATAATCCTCGGTTGAATCCTGAACGTTCTTTAATAAGGCGCAATACCGTTTTAAATCTTATGGTATTACATAAAAATCAGTATCTGACGCAACCGCAAGCCGATTCTATAAAACAAATTCCAATTACGTTGAATTACAGACGCGAAAGTCAGAGTGAAGGTTTAGCACCCTATTTCCGCGAATATTTAAAAACCCAATTGGAAAGTTGGGCAGAAGAAAATCCAAAGGAGGATGGTACAAATTGGAATATTTATACCGACGGACTTAAAATATACACCACAATTAATGGAGAATTGCAACAATATGCAGAGGAGGCGATGACCGAGCATATGGCATATCTTCAAAAACAATTTGATAAAAGCTGGGGAAAAACTGAACCTTGGAAAAACAGCAAGACTGATGTTGTAAACACTGCCAAAAAACGCAGTGTTCGCTATAAATCATTAAAGGGGTTGGAATACAGCGATAAAGGAATAAATAAAAGGTTCGAGGAGCCCGTGGAAACAACTATTTTCACCTGGAATGGTGCCGAAGATACAGTTCTCTCTCCCCTCGATTCCTTAAAACATCACCTAAGATATTTGCAAACCGGTTTTTTAGCTATGGAACCTAAAACGGGATATATACTAGCCTGGGTAGGTGGTATAAATAACCAATTTTTTAAATATGATCACGTAAGATCAAAACGACAGGTAGGATCAACATTTAAACCTATTGTTTATGCTGCTGCTATTGAAAATGGCACGGATCCATGTGCTTATATTCCGAATAAACTGACCACTTATGGCAATTGGACACCCGGAAATTCTGATGGTGCTTATGGAGGATATTATTCAATGATGGGTGGATTGACCTATTCTGTAAACACAATTGCAGCTAATCTGATAACGAATACGGGTGAAGAAAAGGTAATAGAATTGGCCAGAAAAATGGGCATTAAAAGTGAACTTCCAAAAGTGCCTTCTATTGCGCTTGGAACTGCAAGTTTGTCGCTGTTGGAGATGGTGACTGCCTATGGCTGTTTTGCGAACCGGGGATTAAAGGTGGATCCTCAATATATTGTAAGAATTGAGACTGCTAAAGGAGATACTTTATATCTGAATGAAAGCACTAAAAAGACCAGAGCAATGAGTCAGGAAACGGCAGATGTTATGATCCAGATAATGAAGAATGTGGTAAATAAAGGCACTGCAAGTCGTTTGCGTGGCACTTATGGTCTTGGGATGGACATTGCCGGTAAAACCGGCACAACGCAAGATAATACTGATGGATGGTTTGTGGGATATAATTCAAGAATAGTGGCAGGAGCATGGGTAGGTGCCGAAGATCCTGCAATTCGGTGGAGGTCCACTTCTTTGGGTCAGGGTGCTGCAACCGCTTTACCAATTTTCGGAAAATTCATGAGTAAAAGCAGTCGCGATACTGATACAAGAAAATATGTAACAGGTGGCTTTACAGCTCCATCTGATTCGCTGATGATGCAGCTTGATTGTGCACTTTGGGTACCGGATTCTCTTAATACAGATTCCATGGGATTTTTCCCCAGTATTGTTGGGAAAATTAAAAATTATTTAAATAAAAGTAAGGATACTATTGCACCGAATCAGGATACCATTATTCAAAAATTCCCCGGTGCTGAAGGAAATTAGTTATGACAATTTGGTTTAAAAAAGATCTCACTCTTGCACATTTTTCCCATTGGGGCGATAATACGATGACATCCCATATTGGTCTGGAATTTATAGAGCTTGGCGATAATTATTTAAGGGCAAAAATGCCTGTTGATCATCGCACAATTCAACCTTACGGATTATTACATGGTGGTGCTTCGGTGGTGCTTGCTGAAACATTGGGATCCGTTGCCTCGGCCTTGGTAATTGATCATGAAAATTTCATTTCGTTAGGGATAGAAATAAATGCAAATCATGTAAGAAGTGCGCGATCGGGATATGTATATGGTAAATGTATACCTGTGCTTTTAGGATCAGGTATACATATCTGGGAAATAAAAATCACAGACGAAAATGAGAAATTGATATGTGTCAGCAGATTGACAGTAGTTATTAAAAAAAGAGGAACAACAAAAAATTTAAACGATCCTGAATAAGGAATTGGTTTACCAAATAAACAGGCAAAATGTTAGACTCCTACCTCAAAGAACTTGATAAAGTTTATACGGAAAAAATTTATCCCGACCTAAGAACAGCGGAACAGATCAGAAAAAAAATACTGCTCAATTATACAATTATCGGCACCGTTTTGTTTTCAGGAATGTTGGTGGAAGCAATTACATGGATGTCGATAGCAATTGTGATAATCATTCTTTTTGTTTTGGTTTATACCCGCTGGTACGGTGTACCGGTAAGCAAATATGAAAATGCATATGTGCATGCAATTACCTACAACATTATTCAATTTATTAATCCGGAATTGCAGGTTGATAATTCCAGTCACTTAAAATTAATTGAACTCAAAAAATCGAATATTGTAAACGGTGATCCAGAATATTTTGCAGGGAAAAACCTTATTTATGGAAATATCAACGGACAAGATATACGTATTTCAGAGATCACGGCTAGAACAAAATATGTTAAAGAAAATGGAGTGGAGTATAACTTTCAGCATTTTAATGGGTTGGTGATGGTTGCTGATTTTAAACCTGAAATTAGCGGCACCTTATTAATATATACTGGAGATCAATCATTGAACGATAAAGTCATTGGTTTAAGAAATAAAAATATTACACCCAATGAACAACAGGTGCTGACCATTTTAAGTAATGATGAAAATGCAACAAAAAAATTTGCTACTCCTCAATTACTAAATAATTTAAAAGAATTTCATTTACAAACCAATAAAAATATTATATATTCTGCAACCGAAACAGGAATTTCTCTCGCCATTTTGCACGACCGGCGCTTTACTTATCTGCAACCATCTGTATTTTCAACAGCGTTCAACAAAAAGGTAGTGGAGATTTATTATAGGGATTTAAGGTTTTTAATTGGGAATCTGCAAGTGACAACTTAAATATCCGGACCACGCTCACAGTATCCGGGTGTAGAATCGGCCTGATTGAGAAGGCTATCAATGAAGTATTTTTCGAAATCGCGTACATCAAGCTCATTACCACACCATTCGGAAACTATATCGCCGTCAATGGTTTGAGCTGTGCAAACTGTACATTTTTCGCAAGAGGATAGTCCATAACCTAATGTTAATAATATTGCAACGGAGAGGGCAAGCCTTTTCATACTTTCTAATTTGGTTACAAATATAATGATTTGGTAATAACGAAAATAATTAATCAGCTATTGCGTCAACCCTATTGACTATATTTGTTCAACAATCTATACACTTAAACCAGAAATATGATACTTACCACCACCACTAGTGTTGAAGGCAAACAAATTAAAGATTACCTGGGTATAGTTACAGGAGAAACCATAATTGGGGCAAACCTATTTCGCGACATATTTGCAAGCGTGCGCGATGTTGTGGGAGGCAGATCAGGTGCTTACGAGGAAGTTTTACGGGAAGCAAAAGACACAGCTCTGCGAGAAATGGAACAAAAAGCTGCTACTCTGAATGCAGATGCAATAGTTGGTATTGATCTGGATTATGAGACCATTAGAAATGGGATGTTGATGGTTTCTGCGAGTGGAACAGCGGTTAAATTTAGTTGAAGATCATGTATTACGTGTTTTCCCGCATAGGGATCTGATAAAAGATCTCTGCTCGCCTAGTACATTATAGATTATTTAATTTCATTAACTACTCTATCCTGATACTGCGGTGGAGTATTTGTGATTGTAAGGGTGTTAAAATTTGATCTTGGCCGGTTTTTTATCATCATCGAGGGCTACCATGGTGAAGGTTCCTTCCATTGCTTTTTCCCTTTCATCGCTGTACATTTGTTCTATATACACTTCCACCTTAATGATAACACTTGTAGTGCCTATATGACTTACTCTGCCGATCAATTCAGCAATAGTACCTGCTGGTACAGGTTTTTTAAAATCTACCCTGTCGCTGGACACAGTAACCATTTTTTGTCTGCTGAAACGCGTTGCAGTAATAAATGCTACTTCATCCATCCACATTAAGGCAGTTCCGCCGAAAAGAGTATCGTAGTGATTTGTAGTATTGGGAAATATCGCTTTTACGGTATGTGTTATGGAGCGTTCTATCCTTTCTTTCATTTTATCCATGGCTTCAGAAATTCGTAGGCTGCAAAATTAAGCCTAACTTTGAAGAAACCGACGATTAATTTTAAGCGTAGATTCAGAATTAACCTTTAAATATGAAAAAAACAATATTTCTGCTCCTTTGCTTTTGCAATGTACTTCTTTTTGGAAAAACTGTTACTGCAACTCCCGATACAAATATTAATGGAATAATAATTTATCCATCTGAATCGCTTAATGATTTTTTCACATCGGCAAATTCATTTTTTAAAAAATTTATTTCTGATGGTAAAGTAAATTATAGCGCAATTAAAAACGACTCTAATTCCCTTGAACAACTCATAAATTTTATTGGTAAAGCTGATATGTCAACAGCCGATAAAAATACAACTACTGCCTTTTATATCAATGCATACAATTTGTTAGTAATAAAAACGGTGGTCGACAATTTACCGATCGCTAAACCAACGGATCTGACGGGATTTTTTGATGCTAAAAAACACGCAGTTGCAGGAATTTATATGACCTTGAACGATCTGGAAAATAAAAAACTCCGTCCTGATCCAAAGGTGCATTTTGTGTTGGTATGCGCTGCTAATGGTTGTCCTAAAATAATTAACGAAGCTTACTTACCTGACAAACTTCAATCACAACTTGAATCTCAAACAAAAAAAGCATTAAATGATAATACCTTTATCAAAGTTGATAATGAAACCCAAACTGTAAAAATTTCGCAAATATTTGATTGGTATAAGGATGATTTTATTAAATCATCAGGTTCAGTTATTAAATATATTAATATCTATAGAACAAACCAAATCCCTGCTTCTTATACAATTAGCTATTATAGTTATGATTGGAATTTAAATGGAAAATAAGATTTAGCATTCCCCCGGCAACTTTAGCACTGCTGCACGCAATTCTATTTTTATTAACGAAGCAATAACAATAAGTCTTTATAGTCTTAATTCAATATTCCCAATGATAATGTTATGTTAAGTTATTGATGAATAATTATATCCCTTTCAGTTTATAAAGACCGGATTAATTAATTAATTAAGTATTAAAGGCAATAAATTATTTAATATTTCATCTTCCATTTATTAATCATTTATAAACATATAAAATATTTTGTAAGCTGTAAATTTATATTCACATCAAATTTATTAATTGCAAAATAACCTGAAAGCCCTACAGGCTTAATATTGCCCATTCATCTTTGCAAAAAACTAAATAAGATGAAAAAAAATTACATTATTATTTCCACAATTGTTTTAATGTTGTTCTGTAACCTGACAATAACTGCTCAAATTATTGATTTGAAAAAAACAGGTTCTTATACTTCAGGTATTTTTGACGAAGGTGCAACTGAGATCGCTGCATATGATCCTGCAACCAATTATTTGTATTCAGTAAATGGGTTAACTGGCGATGTAGATGTAATTGATATATCTGACATTACACTTCCAACTTTGGCATTTACAATTGATCTGAGTATTTATGGCGCAGGTGCTAATAGTGTTGCTGCATATAATGGAATTATTGCAATGGCTGTCGAAGATTCTATTAAACAAAATAACGGAAAAGCTGTTTTTTTTGATGCTTTTGGAAATTATATTAATTCAGTGGAAGTTGGTGCCCTACCCGATCACATCATGTTCACGCCAAACGGCAAAAAAGTATTAGTAGCAAATGAAGGCGAACCTAGTGCAGATTATTTAACAGATCCACTTGGCACAGTAAGTATAATAAATATAATTGAAGGAGTTGCAGTTATTGACCAGGCTGATGTAACTACAATTAATTTTACAGATTTTGACCTTACTGCTTTTACTCAGGATGTTCGCGTTTTTGGACCCGGAGCAGTTGCTTCTACCGACTTCGAACCTGAATATATTGCCGTTTCCAAAAATTCGAAATTTGCCTATGTTACATTGCAGGAGAACAATGCAATGGCAATAATTAATTTGCAAACATTAACCGTTGAAATAAAGGGACTTGGATTTAAGGATCATAGTTTACCAGGAAACGAAATTGATGGAACGGATAAAAATACCGGTATCGTAAATATTACAAACTGGCCGGTGTATGGAATGTATATGCCTGATGCAATTGCAAGTTTTAGTTTAGCAGGAGAAAATTATCTTGTGATGGCTAATGAAGGTGATGTAAGAGAGTATGACGGATATGCAGAGGCTTCAAGGTTAAGCAGTTTAGTTTTAGACTCTATTATCTTCCCTGATTCCTTGAATCTGCAAAATGAAAATAATATAGGCAGATTAAATGTTACAACCTCCATGGGTGATATAGATAATGATGGAGATTATGATGCCTTATATTCCTTTGGAGCAAGATCTTTTTCCATCAGAAATGCAAATGGAGATCTTATTTATGACAGTGGAAATCTATTGGAAACATTAACAAACGAATTGTTGCCCTTGATTTTTAATTGCAGCAGTACAAGCAATACTAAAAAAGGCAGAAGCGATGATAAAGGTCCTGAGCCGGAAGGTTTAACAACAGCAAAGATTCTTGACAGCACTTATTTATTTTTAGGGTTAGAAAGAATTGGTGGTATAATGGTTTTTAATATCACAGATCCTGTTTCTCCCTATTTTGTTCAATATATAAATGATAGAAATTTTACCGAAACCCCGGGTGCCGGAACAGGCGGAGATCTTGGTCCTGAAGGGTTATTATTTATTTCAGCAAATAACAGTCCGAACGGTAAAAATTTATTAGTGGTTTCTAATGAAATTAGCGGAAGTATCGGAATTTATGAGACAGATATTACTTGCAGTTCTACAAAATTACTTGTTTGTTATGGAGGAATTACCTATTGTGTAAAACCTTCGGTAGCTGCTATACTTGTTTCATCAGGTGGTGAGTATGGAACTTGTGAAGATGAACGTTATGCATTTGAGGAGCTAAACTTTGATCTGGAAAACGAAGTTTTGGCGGTATATCCAAATCCTGCGGATAATTTTATTTCTGTTGCGTTGAACGGATTTACTTCTTCCGAAATTAATTTACAGATCATCGATATGACAGGCAAGGTTATTTTTTCTAAAATAATCTCTAATTCAATATCCGAAATTATTTCTGAAGATATCAATGTATCAGATATTTCTGCAGGAATATATTTTATTACTGCATTTGATGGAAAAACTACAAAAACTGATAAATTAGTTATAGAATAGGTCGAACTATCTCCTGTTTCCTAAAAACCCGCTTTATGCGGGTTTTTTCCGTACCAACAGTGTCCTCACCCTGAATATATGTTAATTTAATGGAGATTATAATTTTCCTGGAGACCATTACTTTCATGGTACCTAAATCGGTGAGACACTGCTGCTTCCATCGCAGCACTTCCCTCTATTGAAATAATTCTAAGTTTGATGTAAATTATATTTTCCTCATGACTATTACTTTTACTCAACCTAAATCGGTGAGACACTGCTGCTGCTGCTGCACCACGAAGACACCACTAAGCCACTACCCCTTTTTCTCAAACACAACTATTCTATTACTATTAGTTCCCTTAATATTATTGTGCACTCCCCAGATATTTGCGGTTTTAGTAAAATTTTGAGTATTTATGAGAATATGTTTACAGGTAAATCCCGCTTTTAATCCCATGGGTAATACATATTCCTCCAACTTTATTTTTCCCTTTCGCACCTCTCCTACCTCAAAGGCCAATACACCTCCTGGTTTTGTAATGCGGAATAATTCAGTGAATACTTTTTGCATTACTTTAATCCACTCATCTATTGTTTTCGACATAGTTATTTTCTGCTCAATTGTTTTAGCATCCAGATCGTTGAACCAACAGCGCAACCAATTATCTTTAGAATATTGCACCACATCTAAAAATGGCGGTGAGGTAACAGTTAATTGAACACTATTATTTTTTATTGTTTTAGTATTTCCGGCATCCTTATTTATGAAATAAGCATTTGTGGAAGCTGAATTTAAATGTATTAATTCTTCAGCATTAATATCCTTAATAAGCGATCGCGTTTTTTTTAAAATAAGGTCTTTAGTGCTGCGATATTCCGGTTTTTGTTTGCGGGAAATATTGATCTTTTTTTGTCTTTCTCGCGTTACTGCCTGATTAGGTGGCAAGGTATATACAGAGAAAAATCCCGGAGAATGACCTGTAAGCCGATTTGTTGCAACCATTCGTATCCACCTGTCCATTGCATCTTCTTTTTTCTCCTCTCTTCTTTTTTTCAACCATTGGCGCAGTTGTAAAATTTCATGAAAAGTATCCTTGTGATAGAACATTTGTAATTGATGTTCTTCTTTTACCACGGGTTCATTCTGAATATTATTTAATCTCCTTTCCAATAAATGAAGATCCGGAATCGCGAGTCTGCCGCGAGATAATATAGAACTGATGGGATTGATATCATTCGCAATAATATTTCTTCCTGATAAGGCTGCTTCAATAATAGTAGTGCCTCGACCGGAAAATGGATCATAAACGATTTCTCCTTTTTTACTGTAACGCTCAATAAAATATTTTGGTAAGGCTGGTTTAAAACAGGCTCTGTAGGCAATTTCATGCAAATTATTTCCCTGTCTCTGTCCGGAGGTCCAGAATTCTCCTGTAAAAACCTGCGTATTCTTATTTTGAAACCGTATTGTTGATCTAATGATCTTTGTGTCGTTCTTCATAATCCCCTTCCTGCCAGCAGAATAGACTCAAAAATGCGGTTTTTTTCAGAAAGAATGCAATTCTATGGAATGGATTTGGAAAATCAAGGTTAATTCGTAACATTTGCAACTAAAATTATTTTTATGCCCTACGACAAGACACTCACATTTAATGCTTTAAGCGACATTACATTCGATCCCTCAGCTGATGATATCAAGATAAAGGTAAGCGGCACTTTACTTGGTGCGATCAACAAAAATTTTCCTGTCACTGTATTTATCACTGAAAGCGGTAGCACAAAAAGTATTACTTTAAAACAAATCGATGCATCCGTTTATACAGCAGGAAATACGAGTGATCATGAAAAAGATACTATTGCATATAATTATGCGGATATTCGCAACGATCTACATATTGATATTTGCACCGGAACGAGTAACAAATATAAAATAATCGGATGGGAGGAAGATCAGATCGGGCAGACATGCACAGGTTCAGGTGGATGTAATAATTATTTTGATATTACGTCTGAGTTGGGTTTTAAAGCAAAGATCGAACAGGTAACCTATCCTAATGGGATTATTAAATGGAGAATGGTTGTCAGATATTCAGGAAATATAAAAGTAAAAGAACCGGCAGCAAGTGCCTTGTGTTATGCCGGAATTTATTGTTATTCCTGCAGTTGATCACTCATATTTATAATAGATCGTCTCCATTAATGGTTTATTGTCTGTTTTGCTTTTGCACCATGCGAGTGTTTCCGACATGAAAACAAAAATATTCTCAGGAGAGCTTTTTTTTATTTTTAAAAAATCATCGAACATCTGTGAAAATATCGGTTTTAGTTCGCGGTTTGGGGTTTTAATTATTTTTTTAACATAGGTGCAAAATAGATGATCAAACTCCTGATACATTTTCTCCTTTTTCATTCCTCGAATCGTATTTCTGCACAACGACTCCATAAATACAAGGTTACCTAATTCAAAATGCAATAACATTTGCATCATTTGGGCTCCATGTTGCAATTCGACTCTGGCCTTCGACTTCGTCTCGATTACACGCAAACAATACAACAGTGACCTTTCAAATTCCTTCTGAATAAACAACATAACCATGATATTATAATTATTTATAAGAAGAAAAGTTTCCGTTATTAATTTATTATGTTTCGAACAAACTTTTTCAAATTCCTCAATTACACTGTCACTTAAGGCAAATTTTCCTGTATTC
>JAYSYX010000070.1:0-5111 GCA_043727235.1 Bacteroidota bacterium | reverse complement strand
GGAAAACCACTAGCAAAAATTATTCAGGAAGATGCCGATTGGATAAGTTTTACTATGTGGAATGTCGGAATAAAACACCTTACATTAAAAGATAAACCCTAAATTCATTTATTAACACATTGAAAGAGTGGGGTTTATAACTCCGCTCTTTTTTTTTGGAGAGAAAATGACACTTTCATGGATAAATATTATTAATATTGTAGACATTTTTTAATCCACACAAGTATGAATAAGTATTTACTCACCGGCGTTTTGTGCTTTAGTGCCCATTTCTGCATAGGACAAACCACAGGAGATTACCAAAGAGTTACAAACAAAGGAACACTTCCATCTGAAGTGTATACTCCGTCCACCGAAAAATATTACGATGAAATTCTGGTAATTGAAGCGGATATTTCTAAACAGGAAATAAAAACCAAACAACAATATTATCTGGAAAGCGGATTTACCATCGATGAAATGATGAGAAGCGGAACAGTTTTGTACAATCCTGAATACAACTCATACCTAGATGCCATTGCTGATGAATTATTAAAAGATAATCCTGAATTGAGAAGCAAAGTGCATTTCTATTTGTTGCGTTCACCTGTGGTTAATGCATTTGCAGGGGCTGGAGGAAATATTTTTATAAGCATGGGTTTGATCGCAATGCTCGACAATGAAGCACAACTCGCCTACGTAATGGGACATGAAATAGGCCATATTGCACGTGAGCATGGTTTGGATTTTTATATGGAGGCCACAGAGATCGATAAAAAAAGTTCCAATAATTCACTGCTGAAAAAATCATCATTCGACAATACTCTTATCACCAAAAACAGATATTCTCAATCACTGGAAACAGAGGCCGATGATTACGGTATACAAACATTGATAAAAACAAAATATTATTCAGATACAACCACTTTAGATGCTGTATTTGACGTATTAAAATATTCTTATCTGCCCTATGAAAATGTAAGTTTTCCAATAGAATTTTTTGAAGGGCCGCATTATGTTATTTCTAAGAATTTAAAAATGGATTCTGTAAAAAGGATCAGTGGCACACCGGAAACCGTAACGGCCAAAGAAGCAAATAAAAGCACGCATCCAAGCATAGCAGAAAGAAGAGAAGGTGTTCGCGAATTCATGCGAAATGTAAATACCGATAATCGCGAAGCTTATCTGGTTTCTGAAAGTAAATTCCTTAATTTGCGCAATATTGCAAGATATGAATTGCCCATGTTTTATTTACACAACAATTATTTTCAGGATGCCATCTATTCTTCTTATCTCATTCTGCAAAAAGAACCGGGAAATAAATATCTGGAAAAGATAATTGCAAAATCGCTTACAGGACTTACAAAATTCAGAAATAGCAAGGATGATGAAGTGTATGCTGAAAAAGCGCGATTCGAAACCTATGAGGGTGAACAACAACAGTTATATTTTTTATTGTGGGCAATGAATGATGTGGAATTAAATGTAATGTCGCTAAACTATTCCTTTAATTTACATTTAAAATATCCGGAAGATAAAGAGATCTTACCTATTTGCGAATCCCTGGTTAACGACCTTGTTTTTTATCACTTTAATGATGAACACGATTTTTATGAGGATAAAACTGTATCGAGAGATAGTTTATATGCCTTATCAAATATCGCAAATCCAAAAATTAAAGTGGTGATAAGCGAGAAATCTACAAAAAAATCGCGCAAGACAGCAACGGTAAGATCTAAAAGAGCAACAACCGAAAAAATAAGAGCAGATAAATACAAAAAACCTTTGCTCTATGCTTATTATGATTATTGGGAAAACAAAGAATTCCGCAAATTATGGAACGATGCAGTAATTGCACGCGACGAGCGGGAAGCAAATGCAAAAGCATATAGAAAGGCCGGAATTAAATATGTAAACAAAGGGGACACACGCGATTACTTTTACGGGTCTAAACTCGGTATTGATAAAGTGGTTGTTGTAAATCCTTTTTACAAGCGACTAGATCTTCGGAAAAACGGAGGAGTTGAATATGTTTCCGGCGAACAGGGTGAAATTAATTATATGGATATCCTGAAAGAAAATGCTGCACTTTTAGAAATGGATCTGGAAATTATTGACCCATTAACTCTGGAAAACACAGATGCTGAAAAGTTTACCGATATGACGGAGCTTAACGATTGGTTTTCCGAACAACTCGATTTCGGGAATATCAATATGCCGGGATATAATCAGGCTATGGTAGATTCCATCGCCAATAAATACAATACCGATTATTTTTTGTGGACGGGTATTATTTCGATGCGCGACAGGCAAAATATTTTAGGACCTATTGTATATATTGCTTTATCACCTTTCTTTATTCCGTTGTTACCTTATGGAATTTATGAATTGGTGTCACCGGAATATGAATTCTTTTATCTGAGTCTTTTATACAATGTGAAAACCCGTGAAGCAAATGTGCTTAAATTTTTATTCCTCGACAATAACGACACACGGGCAATATTAAATTCGCATACTTACGAAATGTTGTATGAGATCTCCACTGAACCAAAAAATTCAACAACCGAAAGTTCCTCAACCACCTCAAATTAAACCCCACTCAAAACAAAATGAAAAATCGTATACTATATTTATTGATCCCCTTTTTATTTGCAACACAATTGAGTGCGCAATCAGTGGGATATCAGGGAAAAAAGTTCATGGTGGAACTCGGATATTCCCCGCTTACAAATCTCGCATCAAAATATTTCAGTTATACATTGGCTGACGATTATTATACAGAGGAGAATGATCCTATTCTGTTTAAACATGTTGTCAAGGTTAGTGTAGAATATACACTATTCAACAGCGGATCTTTTGTAGTGCGATATAACCCTTTTAATTACACATCCAATATTAATTATTATTCCGTTAACGACGATCTTACCGATCTTATCGGCGTTGAAAGCAAGGGTCATATGGTTTCATTAGGATATAAAACTTACACAACTGCTACACCTGCTCCTTTGGGTACTTATTTCGGTTTTTATTTTACGCGTTACAGTTTTTCTACGGAGTTGGTGCAAAGTGAATTCAGCAGAAATAATGTGCCTGATGAACTTGCAAATTATCAATGGGATGAAAGTACCGCATTGGGTGTATCTGTAAGCTACGGTGTTAAAACAATATTTTGGGACAAGGTTACCATGGATATATCGTTGGAAGCCGGATATTTTTTAGATAACACGCATACAAGCAGTAGTTTTAACAATGAATTATTGGGTGGCGATTATGAAATTACCTCTTCATTATATCCACAGGGAAATACAATAATAAACACACGCGCATTCTTTTTTGCCGTTCCAACGGTATCATTTGGTTATCTGGCTTTCTGATTTTCACTAAAAACGATTACCTTTGCGCCATTCCGGCCCGGTAGCTCAGCTGGATAGAGCATCAGCCTTCTAAGCTGGGGGTCATTGGTTCGAATCCAATCCGGGTCACTTAATTTCTCAAAAACTTCTTTAATACCAACACCTTCAGCATTATTTTAAATTAATGGTAATATTCTGCTCATGAAATATTATTGTGCATTTTTTTTCTTGGCATTTACCATCACAGCAGAGGCCCAGTTTACTAAATTGTTTGATTTTGATGATTCTCTTGGCGTAAATCCATCAGGTTCGCTTATTTATGATGGGGCATATTTATATGGTATGACATCGAACGGGGGAACTGGTACAAATTGTTTAACCGGCGATTGCGGAGTTATTTTTAAAATCAGACCCGACGGTTCAGGTTTTGAGAAAATTCTTGATTTTGATGAATATAATGGTGCATTTCCTCATGGGTCTGTTATAATGGTGGGAGAATTTTTATATGGCATGACCTATAAAGGAGGAGAATTTGGATCCGGTACTTTATTCCGTATCAAAACAAATGGTTCAGACTACGAGAAATTACTTGATTTTGATGGTGACAATGGATCGCACCCAAAAGGTGAGCTCTACTATGATGGTAATTATTTATTTGGAATGACACTCGGTGGGGGAGCGAATGATTACGGCACTATTTTCCGAATAAATCCGGATGGAACAGATTATATGAGCTTGCATGATTTCAATGCCTTAGTTACCGGTAACGGTCCTTATGGCACATTGATCTCAGATGGTGTGTTTTTATATGGCACTACATACGGAGGAGGAATTTATGATAAGGGAACCGTTTTTAAAATAATGCCTGATGGAACAGAATTTACAAGCCTCTATTCTTTTGATGAATTAACTGGAAGAAACCCTTGGGGCAATTTGCTTTCTGACGGGAATTTTATGTATGGCATGACTTATAATGGTGGCAATTACGGAGTTGGGGTAATATTTAAAATTAAACCTGATGGCAGTGAATTTACAATTATTCACGATTTTGACGACGACCATGGCAGCCATCCGGAAGGAAATTTAATTTTTTACAGGAGCAAACTTTATGGACTTACACATTGGGGTGGAACAACAAATGATTGCCCGTTTGAATGCGGGGTTCTCTTTCAATTAAATACAGATGGCACAGGTTATACAGCTCTTGTGAATTTCAATCAGACAATTGGAAGTGATCCTAAAGGAGATTTAATTTCCATCGATTCCAAGCTTTATGGAATGACATATCAGGGAGGAGAATATTTGAGAGGCACAATTTTTAAATATGAAATAGAACGGGAAATTGGTTTGGATGACGATAATTTGATCTATCCAAATCCATTTTCAAATTCATTTACACTTACCGGAACTACACCTGATGAATTTATAATAGTTTATGACGTAGCAGGAAGAGAAATAATTCGTCAGCAAATCTTCGAATCAACAACAATTATAAATGCAGAAAATATTGCCTCCGGATTTTATTTTCTTCAATACAAAGATCAGGAATTGCAAATTAAAACTTATAAGTTGGTGAAGAATTAGAACATATGGTTTCCCTTCGTACAATTTTTTCATTTTAAAGCGACTTCAGCTCAATACAAGGATACATAAAATTTTATCAACTTAATGTAAAATTCTTCATAATAGGTAAGTATTTGAAATTAAATCCATAACTTAATACCATGAAAACTATTGTTTGCCTGATTGTAGGTTTATTATCACATGTTATTTCCTATT
>JAYSYX010000069.1:0-5118 GCA_043727235.1 Bacteroidota bacterium | reverse complement strand
AAAGAATATGCTCTGATGAGTTTGTATATTTAAATAATATAAATATTGGAGCAAAAGTTATAACTTCCATATTCACCTTGCCTATGAAGTGACTCTTGTTAAACTTACAACTAAGGCAAGAAAACAAATAATGGAAGCAAAATAAAACGGTAAAAGATGTTGACTTCAATAAGATTAAAGTTTTCTAATGAGCTTTTGTAATTTTACAATATCTGAATTTCAATTCATTCATCAAATGCAATTTGTATTAAATGCAAAAAATAAAACTTAATCAATACCTTGAAATTTCACCCATTGTGCATGGTCACTGGAGATTGAGAGAATGGAATATGTCTCCGCAGGAATTGTTGACCCTGACGCAAAAGTCAAATGAATTAGGCATATCCACTTTTGATCATGCGGACATCTATGGTGACTACAGTTGTGAGAAATTATTCGGAGAAGCGCTGGCACTGAAACCTGAAATAAGAAAAGATATTCAGATCATTACCAAATGTGGAATTAAACTTATTTCGGACAAATATCCTGAGAGAAAATTAAAACACTATGATTATAGTTACGCGCATATCATTTTATCTGTCAATAACTCCCTGTCATATTTAGGGACAGATTATATTGACCTTCTTTTATTGCACCGGCCATCGCCTTTTTTTGATCCGGAAGAAGTTGCAAAAGCCTTTAACATGTTAAAACAAAGTGGAAAAGTTCTTAATTTCGGTGTTTCGAATTTTAACCCTATCCAATATGAAATGCTCGATAAATATCTGGGTGAACCACTGGTTACAAATCAGGTAGAAATCTCCCCTTTTTGTTTAGAGCATTTCGAAAATGGCAATATGGATTTTTTCCTTAAACATAGGATCAAACCAATGGCCTGGTCGCCACTGGGTGGGGGAGAAATACTAAAACCAATTACTGAAAAGGGGCAAAGGCTCTTGAGAACCTTAACCAAAATAGCTACTGAATTGGATGTCGAAACTATAGACAAAATTATTTATAGCTGGTTGATAAAACATCCCGCTCACATAATTCCCATCGTAGGTTCCGGAAAGTTTAGCAGATTACATAATGCCGTCGAAGCACTAAAGATAGAAATGAGCCTGGAGCAATGGTTTGAGATCTATAATGCATCTGAAGGATGTGACCTGCCTTAATGTTTCTTTATTGATACTAAAATTAAGAATTACAATTTGAAAATTCACTAATGAATCAAACAAAAATTAAATTTTGAAATTTAAAGACTTTATAACACGGTTTGACAATGAAAATTCAATTGTTCTGCTCGAAGGTAAAAGGAAAGTACTGGATGCAGACAAAACACAGTTGACCTCACTCGGAAAATTGCTTGCTTCAAAAACGACAAAAATGACTTTTAGAAGCGGAAATGCAGAAGGTGCTGATCATTTTTTTTCTGCCGGAGTTACATCAGTTGACCCTAAGAGATTACAGGTAATAACACCTTACTCAGGTCACAGGATAAAAACCAATATAGCATTCGAAACATTTTCATTGGACGATATAAATTTAGCCACGGAACCCGACCTGATATATCAATCAAAAAGTAATAAAAAAACTGAAAAACTAATTGACCAATTTGTGGCAGGAGATAAAAATCGTTTTTCTATTAAAGCAGCTTATATCATCCGTGATACGATCAAAGTAATAGGAACGGTTAAAATTAAGCCGGCAACATTTGGTATATTCTACGATGATGTTGATGATCCGATGACCGGAGGAACAGGACATACCATGAAAGTATGTTTACAAAATAATATTCCTATCGCGGATCAAAACATTTGGTTTAAATGGTTAGAAGAAGATAAATAATCATGTCCCTCTTTGTCCGGAAATATTAAATTGATTTTAAATATTCAACCAAATCATTTTTCTCTGTTTCTGATAAACTCAATTTTTTACAATCATTATAGTGGTTAACCACATCTTTGAGTGTTGCAAATCTTCCATCGTGATAAAAACCTCCCTTCATATGTGTCCACAGACCTTTTAAGCCTTGCGTGACATAACTTTTATCAGGTGATCTGTTGGATTGAAAATCATCAATGCAGATATCTTCGGCTTTGTGAGAGTTCCAGCCCGGTTCAGTAAATAATGGTGGGACATGGCAAGAGGCACACTTTGCCTTTCCTTCGAAAACAACTTTTCCACGATCGGCAGCTTCTTTACTATAACTGCCTTCCGGGGCCCTTGGCGCAGGCATGGCCAATTGGTAAAATTGAAGCGCTGCGAGTTTATCTGTGACATTATCTTTTTCAATTGGATTGCGTTTATTTCCGAACCCTGCTTTTGCAGCTATTGGAAATTGTTTTGCATCCATCAATCTTGCATCATAAAAATTACCAACTCCCTGCATTTCCAGATTTGCAACATAGGCATTCCAGTAGGTCACATTTCCCCACCCACCTGTCCAGGTATGTTGATTATGTCCTGCATGACCAAAGGCTTCAGGTATTAAAGTTGCTCCTGATTTTCCATCAGGACGAAAGGCTTTACCATCTAGATTTAATAACGCATCAAATTTTCCAGGGCCCCAACTGGCAAGTACCTTTTTGACCATTGCCTTATCCACCCCCAGGAGCTTTTCATATACACTGAGATCCGGCGCCATAGAAATGATCGCACCTACATTAAGGTCTCTGTTTGGCCAGCCATCCAGACGGCTTCCTATACCTGATTTACTGCTTACGGTCGAATGACATGAAGCACACGTTATTCCTACTGAACTTAAATTTCCTGCTCCATCAAATTTTCCGATTACTCCAATTACCGCATTTAACTTTAAGAGTTCGAGTGTTACCAAAGGATCATCCAGGAATTTCCCTTCCCTTATTTTCCTTTTTAAGAATCCAGGTAAGATCGCAAGATCCACTTTTAAACCTGCAGCCAGGGCATCCTTAGGGGCAAGTCCCGCTCCGATACCGCCATGTTTGGAATCGGCTATAGCCTTATGAAGTTGAAGTTTATCGGTCCAGAATACCTCATCACCAAATGTCTCAAAACGAAAAACTGCCTTTCCTTTTTCCATCATGTCATTGGAATTGGCAGTTATACTTGAATTCCAAACATCAGGATTGCCAGATTCATCATTCTTATCCCTGATTTTTTGTTTGGTGGAACACTGCATTAAAGGCAGGGTAAGTATTAAAAGTGCTATGCCTGAGAAAATCAAATAAATAGAACGATTCTTCATGATGTTATTTTATATGTTGTAAATTTTGTAAATAATATTGTATTTACTTTACATAATTCTTGTCTAATGTTATATTATACTCACTTTTTTAAGTATTTTGAGAATAACTTAAACAACAAAAGGTCCATCGGTCTATTTTGTAAAAACCATTTTAATAAAATTTATTTGATGAAATGGCCTCATATGCTTTCACTTATATATTAATTATTGCAAGATGAACTAGGATATTGGTTAATTTTGTTTTAAATGTTATTGATAAAAATTAAGTTTTTATTTAAATTAAATATAACATAACAACTAAAAATATTAGAATGGTCAAAAATAATTCCAAAAAAAATCAGCATAAATTTTCAAAAATCATCGTGATAGGTACTTCTGCCGGAGGACTGAATGCATTAAAATTGTTAATCAACCAGCTTGGAAAAGATTTTCCTGTCCCTGTCCTGGTAGTTCAGCATATTTCTCCTGATGCTACAGGAAATGTATTATTGGATGCTCTTAATAAATTTAATACCCTGACTTGTATCCATGCTACAGATGGTGATAAACTGAAGCCAGGCCATTTATACCTGGCTCCTTCAGATCACCACCTGATGGTAGATAATAAACATAAAGTGCTCGTGACAAAAGGTGCTCAGGAAAACAGGTCAAGACCGGCAATTAATCCACTATTCCGTTCCGCTGCTGTAGCATTTGGCAATGGAGTGATCAGCATCCTGTTGACCGGTTATCTTGATGACGGAACAGCCGGAATGAAAGTAATTAAAAGGTGTGGTGGAATCTGTATCGTTCAGGATCCAAAAGATGCGGATTACCCTTTCATGCCATCCAATGCGCTTGCTCAGGTGAAGATTGATCATTGCCTGCCTATTTCTGAAATGGGTGAATTACTTTATAAACTTATTTCTCAAAAATTAGAGAAAAAAATACCTGTACCAAATGATATTTTAATAGAAGCAAAAATAGCTGAGCGTGTATTAAGTGATCTGGCATCAGTGAATACACTGGGAGATCAGGTTCCTTTTAATTGCCCCGGATGTGGAGGAGTTCTGTGGGAAATAGATAAGGATCCGGATATGCGGTTCCGCTGCCATACCGGCCATGCTTATACGGCAGCTTCCTTATTGGCAGAACAAACCAGAAAGATGGAAGAAACAATGTGGACGGCACTTCGTATGTTCGAGGAAAGGAAAAATCTATTGACCGAAATGGCACACAGGAAAAGTGGTGTAGGATCTAAATCAGCTTTGGAAAGAGCAAAAATGTCTCAGATTCATATTGACCGGATCAGGTTAATGTTGCAAACTGATAATGTTGAAAGTAAGGATGATATGCCTACCTGATTATCAAACCTGAACTTTAAGTTGCATTTAAGCATCAAAGCTTTAGCGCAACAGGTTATATTATTTGGATCTTCATTTGACAATCGACAGCCCTTTTCACTACTATATCACGATAAAAAAATATAACATGAATACAAAAATAATAATATTATCAATGGTGACTGTAAGTTCACTATTTTTTTTCAGTTGCGCGGACACTGAACAGAAAGATGTGTCCACAACTGATCAAAAAGAAGTCAATGTGACAAATATAAAAAATATTGAAGATGTCTATACAACTATGAGCAGGGCATTTAAAATGTATGACATCACGCTAATAGAAAAGATCTATACCGACGATGCTTTTAATATATATGGAGGAGACACGAGTGCCATTCAACATTTCAGAAAAAACTTTATAAACGGCTTTCAAAAAACCTTCAATTATCATAAAGAAAGAGAAATTGTCTTAAATTTAAAATTTAAAATCATCCATAGGGAAATAGATGTAAACATGGCATATGATGTGGGCTATTTCAGAATCGATAAGATTGACAAGCAAGGCATAATATCAAAAGGTCAACCCGG
>JAYSYX010000068.1:0-5172 GCA_043727235.1 Bacteroidota bacterium | reverse complement strand
GTTACAAGGCCTGAAATGCGAGGTAATCTGACCATTAAAGACGGTGAGGCCAACATTGATTATTTGGGTGTGAATTATTTTTTCCCTGAATTGAAAATAGACATCGATAAAAATAAGATCGTTATTCCAATAGCTTCCATCCACGATAAATTAGATAATAAGGGAACACTTGGAGGTGAAATTACCTACAGCAATTTTAATAACTGGAATTTCAAGTCTCTGAATTTGGTTTCCGACCATATATTATTGATGGAATCAACTGCAAAAGAAAATCCTGATTTTAATGGATATGTGATCGGAAAAGTAAATGCAAATATTACCGGAAAACTGGATGCATTGAATATTGCGGTTTCAGCAACTCCGCATGCCAAAACATTGGTGAATTTACCAATTTATGGCTCAGGCAATGTTAAAAAACATGATTTTATTAGATTTGTAAATCGAGCTGACACCAATTTATTAAAATTACCTGACGAACTAAATCTTGCAATTGTAACGATAGATCTTAAATTAAACGTAACCCCGGATGCACAGATAAAAATTATACTCAACAGTGAAGGGACGGAATTTTTATTGGGAAGAGGATATAGCGTTTTGAATATTCAAGCCAACTCACTGGGAAATGTAAAGATCTTTGGAGATTATAGAATTACAGAAGGTTTATATGATTTTACGTTTCAGGGTTTATTCAACAGACCATTTACGGTTGTGCCGGGGAGCACTATAAATTTTGACGGATTTGTAGACAGAGCAACATTAAACCTTAAAGCCCAATATACTGCTGAAAAAGTTCCGGTAAGCTCATTAACTGCAACAAGCACTCAGGAAACATCTGATGTAAATGTTTTAATTCTTATTACCGGGACCTTAGAGGCACCTCAAATTAATTTCGATCTGGATATACCGAAAACCGGTGGTTCCAGCAATGCGGATTTTCAACGAAGAATACAGGAAGTTGAATCTGATAAAAATGAATTAAATAAACAGGTTTTCGGATTACTGATCACTAAAAGTTTTTTACCACAGGACATAACCACGTATAATCCGGTTGGCTCAACTGCATCCAACACACTTAATGAATTTATGTCAAATCAGATCACGACTTATTTTCAAGGTGTATTGAGCAATTTCTTAAAAGATACGGAGATTGATTTTGGTTATGACGATATTCAAACCGGCAGTTATAATTTCACTGATGAACAGGGAAAACAATTTGAATTGGATGTAAAACGAGAGATCAACGAAAATATTATTGTAAAAGTTGGTACCACCTATTACGATTTTGCTTCCGGTGGAGGATCAAGTTCAGCTTCCAGTTTAGCGGGAGATTTTGAAGTGGAATATTTAATTACCGACGATGGCCGCATCCGCGTAAAAGCCTTCCGCATATCCGAATACGACGCCATCATTGCTAAAAATGATGTTAAAACAGGCGTTGGTCTTTATTATACTAAAGAGTTTGATAAGGTGAAAGAGTTGTTTCAGAGAAAGAAGGAATGAGGTGTGAGCGGTCCTCCTTCGCTAAAGCTATGGAGGACAGGTGCGTAGTGAGTAAGCTCCTGATTGGGAAAAAGCTTCAGGTTAAAATCAAAAGTTCCAATAATAGCAGAATCGAATTCACGCCTCACGATTGACGTTTCACGTAAATGAGAAATGATTTTGATCCTGCTTGGCCAGAAATTTAATAATGTAAGAAAAGTTGGAAGTGGTGTATAAATTTTTTAACCAAGATAAATGCCCTTTTTACCTTACTCCCCTTTCTTCCCTTTTTTCTTCTCCCCCTGCCCGACGCGGTCAGCAGGCGGGTTCGAATCTTCTCCCTTCGATTCTTCTTTTTCGAATCTTCTCCCTTCGATTCTTTATATTTTCTCTTTCTCCAAATGCTCTAACGCTTCATCCACATTATCTACAATTGTAAAAAAAGAATTCAATTTAGTAGTTACCATTAATTCAAGTAATAATTTATTTAGGGAACACAATACAACCTCCCCGTCAAATTTTCTCACTTTGGTTAATACTTTTAGGAAAAAATTTAATCCGGTGCTGTTGATATATTCCAGCTCACTCATGTCGAAAATGATACGGTAGTATTTATCCTCTATCAGTTCTTTGAGTTCGTCGTTGAGGTTTATGGTTTGAAATTCGCCCACAAGCCTCCCGTCCATTTTTATAACTAAAGTGTGATTTTTCTTTTTTTGAATATTGAATTCCATTGTGTTTTTTCTAACTGTTTAAACTTCTGTTTTTTCCTGTGCTTTTTGTTCGATGATCTCCCGCAACTTCTGGCAGCTTCCACAAATGCCATACATGTTAAGTGAGTGATGGGTTATTTTAAAATTCAGCAGATCACCCATCATCGATTGGATCTGTTGTATCCTCGGGTCACAAAATTCGACAACTTTTTTGCAATCCACACAAATGATATGATCATGTTGTTTATATCCATACGATTTTTCATACTGGGCCAGATTTTTTCCGAACTGATGTTTTGTGATCAGATCGCAGGTCAATAGCAGTTCCAGGGTGTTGTAAACCGTTGCCCGGCTCACTCTGTAGTTTTTTTTGAGAATATGCGTATATAAACTTTCTGCATCAAAATGATCGGTTCTGCTGTAAATTTCTTCCAGTATCGCGAAACGTTCGGGGGTCTTGCGTAAGCCTTTCGTTTCCAAATGGGCGGAAAAAATGTTTTTTATTTCTTCGAATATGGTTTTGTTTTCTTGTTTCATTTTTGATATTACCTTTTTGCCACGAAGTCACTAAGACTCAAAGTTTACACAAAGTTTTTATTAATTATACTGATTTAATTCTCTAATCTCGTCACAGAAATTACGCCTTTCATGGCTCTCAATTTCCTTAAAAGTGTTTCTAATTGTTCGGTGTTTTTTACGAATGTTTTAATAGTGCCTTCAAACAACCCTTCCTTGGCATCCATAACAAGACTTTGCATATTTAATTTCATATCGCCCGAAATAATATGAGTAACCTTGTTAACTAATCCAACATCATCCAGCCCGGTTACTTTAATACCTGTTAAAAAGGCGATGTCTTTTTGTTGTGTCCAGCGCGTTTTTACAATTCTGTATCCGAATTTACTCATGAGTTCTGTTGCATTCGGACAATTTGTTTTGTGAATTTTAATTCCTTCATTGATGGATACAAATCCAAACACATCGTCACCAACAATTGGATTACAACATTTAGCCAATGAATAGGCAATATTATCCATAGCATTATCAAAAATTAATAATTCCGCATTGGATGTTGCTATTTTCTCCATGCGTTCATAATCCACCGGAGCTTCCTTATCAATTGCAGGAGGAACAAGTTTTCCAACATGTAATGTAAAATCTTTTAATTCTTTGAGCGAAATATCTTTCATCGCAATGCGATAGTATAATTCCATGCTTGTAGGTTGATGATAATATTCCATCAGTACCTGAATATTACGATCGTTGAATTGCGCTTTTATACCTTTCATTCTTTTTTCCAACACTCCTTTTCCTTCTAAAGCAATTGCTCGTTTTTCTTCCTTAAGTGCAGTTTTAACTTTACTTCTTGCGCGTGAAGTAATTAAAAAATTTAACCAATCCTCATTTGGTTTTTGTTTTTTTGAAGTAATAATTTCCACCTGATCGCCATTACTTAAAATATGGCTGATCGGAATTAATCGGTGATTCACTTTTGCACCAATACAGTGATAACCGACATCAGTATGTATCTCAAAGGCAAAATCGAGTGCTGTTGCACCTTGTGGTAATATTTTTAGATCTCCTTTAGGTGTAAAAACATATATTTCCTTGGAGAACAAATTCAATCGGAAATCATCCAAAAATTCCAAAGCATTAAATTCCGGATTGCGCAACAATTCTCTTATCTCACGCAACCAATTATCCAATGCTTTATCATTTGATCCTTCTTTATATTTCCAATGCGCCGCAAATCCTTTTTCCGCAATTTCATCCATACGTTTTGTGCGAATTTGTACTTCCACCCACCTTCCTTTCGGACCCATTACGGTAGTATGTAAACTTTCATATCCATTTGCCTTCGGAGTAGATATCCAATCGCGTAATCGGTCGGGATTCGGATGATATAATTCCGTGACCATGGAATATACTTTCCAGCAATCCGATTTTTCAATTTCTACAGGAGAATTTAATATAACACGAATTGCAAAAAGATCATACACTTCATCAAAAACAACTCCCTTATTTTTTATCTTATTATAAATGGAATAAATACTTTTTGGTCGCCCGTACATTTCAAAAGCAAAACCTTCTTTTTCCAACCGATCGCGAATTGGTTTCATGAATTCATTCATGTATCGTGTGCGTTCGCGTTTTGTATCCGCAAGCTTTCGAGCAATATCTTTATATGCTTCACTTTCCTGGTATTTCATACCAAGATCTTCCAATTCACTTTTTATTGCATAAAATCCAAGGCGATGCGCAAGAGGTGCATATAAATATAAAGTCTCGGAAGCGATCTTCAATTGTTTTTTGCGCGGCATACTATCCATGGTGCGCATATTATGCAAACGATCAGCAATTTTTATCAGGATAACACGCACATCATCCGCGAGTGTCAGCAATAATTTTTTAAAATTTTCCGCCTGAATGGAACTGGTAAGGTCAAAAACTCCGGAAACTTTTGTTAGCCCATCAATTATTCTGGCAACCTTAATCCCAAATTCCCTTTTAATATCATCAAGGGTGAGTTCTGTATCCTCCACAACATCGTGCAACAATGCACAAATTGCAGCAGTAGCTCCCAATCCCATTTCATTTACTACAATTTGAGAAACCTTTAATGGATGAATGATATAGGGTTCACCGCTTTTTCTCCGCATATTTTTATGCGCATCCACGGCCATTTCAAAAGCAAGGCGAATCTGTTTCCGTTCGCCCGCGTTCATATTATTCTTCAATGCGCGCAACAGATTTCGATACTCCTTAACAATGAGTTTCTTCTCTTTTTCTACAACTATCGGGTCTAATGTTTCCATAACTCAAATAGAATTACAAATCTAAATGAAATCGCATTCAGAAAAGTTGATATTAGTTAACAACGTATAAATTGGGTTCTGAGTTCTGACTTGTAGTAGATCTCCTGCGTCGATCACTGCATGTTTCAGTTCAGGGTTCTGAGTTCGGGTTGAAAATTTATCTA
>JAYSYX010000067.1:0-5179 GCA_043727235.1 Bacteroidota bacterium | reverse complement strand
TTTATAGTGAAAATGGGATGGATAAAATTATTGAGTTAAAGTCTGGAAAATTTTTATTGGGAATATTTGTTGTTGAGGTTATTACAGATAACGGACTTCGAAGTAAACTAATTGAGCAAATATCCAATTGAAAGCTTAGTTATAAAATAATTTTATCTCTATACTAAATATCATTTCTCCTCATACTCCTCCGAAGGCCTGAAACTCAGCACGGGGATTGGGGAATGTGAAATAACCTTATTTATTCTGGATCCAAAAAGTAATTGGTTAAATCGATTTTCTGCGTGACTCATTACAACTAAAAGATCGGCATCAATTTCCTGGGCGTATAATAAAACGGAATTGCTTACGGTATCATGCCTTATCATTTCGGTGGTACATTTTAATCCGTTTTTGCGAATTGTTTCCGCTGCTTCTTCCATGCGGTTTAACAATTCTTCTTTGCTGGAAATAAATTCTTCAAGAAATTCGGAAACGGCAACAAGATGAATTGTGGAATCTAAATTTTGTGCAAATCGAATTATACGTTCTACTTTTTCGTGGGTATGTTTTGTGAGATCGATAGGAAGTAATAAATTTTTAAATACTATGGGTTCTTTAACTGTCCGGCAGGTTAAAACCGGAAAGTCGACACTGCGCACCAGTTTTTCTGTGTTATTTCCGAGATTGAATTTTGAAGGTTTTGAATCAGAACCAAATGTTCCGATACAGGCTAATTCGGCGTGAATTTTAAGTCCGTACTCCTGAATTTCCGAAGAAACTGATTCAGTGGTAGTAATCACCACTTCATTGATACGAAAAGCGGCGCCACTTTTATTTTTCATATCATGCAGCTTTTTCTCCAGTGCCAATAATTTTTTCTTGTATTCGGCCGCGCCTTCCGACTTTTGCATCAAATCATCTCTTTTGGCAAAATGTACCAGATCTATAATAGCATTTGATCGGTTAGCGAAGTAAATTGCATATTGGAGAGCTGCATTGGAGGCTTTTGAAAAATCGGTAGGGACAAATATCCTTCTTTCCTGCTGTTGCATAATTTCCGCAAAAATAATCAGAAAATTTCGATTTAAATTTGTCGCAAATGGATGAACAACACAAGGCTTCCGAATTAATATTGAATAACGATGGCAGTATCTATCATCTTCACCTTCACCCGGAAGATGTTGCTGACACCATAATTACCGTTGGCGACCCTGACAGAGTTACGCTGGTAAGCAGGTATTTCGACCGCATTGAAACAAAAAAACAAAAAAGAGAATTTATTACCCATACCGGATATATCGGTAAAAAAAGAATAACCGTAATTTCAACAGGAATAGGCGCTGACAATATTGATATAACACTCAATGAATTGCATTTATTAAAAAATTATAACTTTTCGGAGAACAGATTCAAAACATCTCCAATTTCTCTTAATATTATAAGAATTGGTACCTCCGGTTGTATTCAGGAAGATGTTCCGGTGGATGCATTTTTAGTTTCATCTTATGGTATCGGAATTGATAATGTGATGCATTTTTATAAATTTGAAAATACAAAAGAGGAAGAGGAGATATTAACGAGATTTAAATTACACTGTTATTTTCATCATACTATTCATCCCTATGTTTTTAAAGGAGATGTATATCTTCAAACTAAATTTGAAAAAGAATTTTATAGTGGAATTACATTAACCGCTCCCGGTTTTTATGCGCCGCAGGGTAGGAAGGTTAATCTCCCGATATCGCAGGAAAAATTTTATGAGGATATTAAAAGTTTTAAATTCGCACAACATCGCATTACCAATATTGAAATGGAAACTGCAGCGATGTATGGTTTTTCGAAATTATTGGGACATAAATGTTTATCGTTAAATGTTTTGCTCGCAAACAGAGCCAGAGGAGAATTTAGTAAGGATCCGGATAAGGCAGTGGATGGGTTGATTAAAAAGTCGTTGGAGATAATTGAAGGGGTTTGAGTTGGGTTTATTTATAACTTCATAATTTCAGTCTGCAACCTGTGATTGGTGAAAAACACATACCACTGCAATGTAGGTGGGAAAAAAGGGGAACCTGCCTGACGCGGTCAGCAGACAGGCGCGGATGACGCGGATTAAGCGGATTTAAAGAGATAAAAAAATAAGATACTTTAGGTTTAAATAAAAATTTGATTAGCGCAATATACATTCTTCCCGATTTATAATTCGAGATTGCATTGGAGTTTTTTTTATATGTCATCCCTACGGGATTAACGTTTCTGTTTTTTTTGTTTTGCTACCGATATTTTATCCCTACGGGACTGGAGTTTATCAATAAAAAATAGAATTCTGTGAATTATTAAAGTTAGTCCACTGCGACGGGTAGTATATTTGTTTTAAAATCAGATGAACAAAGTGCCGTAGGCATGGCATATCGGTAGCATAAATATAAGTAAATAACCAAGTGCCGTAGGCATGGTATACTAAAAATGCCCATGGGGACGAAAATCCTGAGGTGTTAAAACACTGTTTTGGCATTTCTCAAACGACCTAAATCACAAATTCATAATCTCGGCGTTTTTAATTTTGCCGATAAAAAGATCGAGGGCTTTGCGTTTTAGGGAGTCGAGATTATAATCGATGTCGTTTTGGAGATAATCTTTTAATTCGGATTTTTTTAGGAGGCCGGAATCATAGGTATTAACAACTTCATCAATATGATGAACACCGTATTTTAATGCCTCATTTAATTCGAAAATATTATCGGAATATTGGGTTTTCCGCGTTATCCAGGCGGCAAAAACGAAGGGTAGTCCCGTCATTTTTTTCCAGGCTTCACTAAGATCATAAACGTAAGGATATTTATTATTTAAGGCCAATGCTCTGTCGCCGATTACCAAACCCGCAGTTTTGCCTTTTATTTCATTGATATATCCATCATGAGCCGATATCAGATTGGGGGTTATTTTCCAATGATCGCGCAATAATATTTTTAGTAATTGTACAGAGGTAAGCGAATGATAATCAAGAAAAATATTTTCTGTATCCTCAATGGGTATTTCAGAAAATACACTTACACTTTTAACAGGGCCATCCGCACCTATACAATAATCCGTTATTATTTGGGCGTCGTTCAATTTTGCTAAAACGGCAACAGGTACTAATCCGATATCAACCGAATTTTCCAATAATTTTTTTCCCCCAACCGACGGAATATCCATTTGCAAATCAAGCCTTTCACTGATTGCAGAATGCTCCAAACCGTATAAAAAGGGTTTGGTATTTAAATAACTTACTAAAGAAATTACAATTTTATTATCCATTTAAATGTCCTATATCATTAAAAGTTTCGAGTGTAAAAATATCATCCTCATAGTTGAGTTTGTAAAGACTTACATTATGATGCGGAAACGTATCCATCTCGTTAAGCGGTTTATTTAGCATGGTGCACAATAAAATTCTGATCGCCCTTCCATGAGAACATATTAAAACTTTTTGCTCCGTAGCATTTTCCAATACCTTTAAAAATTCCAACTGTCTGTTTTGCACTTCCACAGGACTCTCCCCTGCTTCCATTTTAGCTTCAAGATCACCTTCGGTCCATAAATGAATTATGCGGTAAAAATCTTTGAAGGTATCTCCGCTGTTTTGCCCTTCGTGAATTCCCCAGCTTATTTCATCTAACCCAACATGTTTTTCTATAGGAATATTTAATTGTTTAAACGGAGAAATAGTTTCTTCCGTTCGTTTTAAAAGTGAAACATATATTTTTTCAAATCCGGTATTTTTGTAAACGTTGTAAAATTGTTGTGCCTGGCCAATACCTTTTTCGTTTATAGAGCTGTTTACTCCACGGCCTTGCACTATGCCTAAATTATTAAAATCGGTTTCGCCGTGACGGATGAGATATATTTCTTTTTTCAATGGAAGGGTTTAAGTTTTTTGGCCGGAAAGGCGGGAAGTTCGGGAAGGTTGCGGGAATTACAAATTAATTATTTAAAACATTCAAACTTATATGATGATCTATTCCAAATTCCGCATCAAGATCAACGTTTTCATAATTGCGAATGGTATTGTATAAAGTATCGCGTTCAACGGGAACTTTTCCGGCTGCAAGAATTAGTGCGCAAATTTCTTTTGTTGTTAATACAGGAGATTGTTCTTCCGCTCCGGCCATGGAATAAATTTTTGTTGTATCATCAATTGTCCCATCCATATCGTTTACACCAAAGTTTAAACTGAGTTGGGCATTTTCTCTTCCTATCATTGGCCAATAGGCTTTGATGTGCGGAAAATTATCGAGATATATTCTGGAAACAGCATAATTTTTCAGATCTTCAATCACACTCACTTCTCCAATATTACTCATCTGATTATTTTGATTTCTAAACTTCAACGGAATAAAGCAATTAAATCCACCAGTTTTATCCTGCAAAGTTCTCAATCGTTCCATATGATCAATGCGATGCGCATAATTTTCAATATGGCCGTACAACATGGTTGCATTACTGTGCATTCCGAGTTCATGTGCTGTCTGGTGAATTTCCAACCAGGTTTTTGTATCACATTTATCCGCACAAATAATATTTCTTATTTCTTCATCAAATATTTCAGCGCCCCCTCCCGGCAATGATCCTAATCCAGCATCCATCAAATATTTTAATCCATCGCGAACCGACATTTTTGATTTGCGGATCATGTATTCCAATTCAACTGCAGTAAATCCTTTTATGTGAACATCAGGCCGTAGAGTTTTAATTTCCTTTAAAATATCGGCAAACCATTCCAGATTTAATTCCGGTAAAACTCCTCCAACAATATGTACTTCCGTAACAGGTTTATCCTTATAAGAACGCACAATGTCAATCATCTCTTCCTTGCTCATCACCCAACCATCGCTTCTCTGTTTTAATAATCGTGAATAGGAGCAAAATTTACAATCAAATACGCATAAATTGGTTGGTTCAATATGGAAATTGCGGTTGAAATAGGTAATATCACCGTGTTTTTTTCTGCGAATATGATCGGCCAGTGTACCTACAAATGCGAGTGTTGCTTTTTCAAATAAATAAATTCCTTCCTCAACATTTATCCTTTGTTCATTTAATACTTTGGTGGCAATGGCCTGTAATTGTTTATCGCCAGTGGTTTCCGTCAGCAATTGTAAAATTTCCTCTTCGCGTTTCATAATATGGTATAAATAAAAAAGTGGTTGACAATAAA
>JAYSYX010000066.1:0-5180 GCA_043727235.1 Bacteroidota bacterium | reverse complement strand
TAATTCTGTCAGAATCTTATTATTCGATTTATTTGATTTAATAAGTATCGTACTCATGCTGTAAATTTAGTAAAAATTTCTATAATATTAAGTTAACTGTTTTGCCAATGGCACTAACACTAAATATTTGTAAAACCCGCGTAAGGGATAGTAGCGGAAAGCCCGCAGGGAGGCACGACCGAGGACTTGTAGCGGATAGCCCGACCCGCTTGATTATGTTGGAGGGAAAATTGCACTTTAAATGGAACTGTGAGATATTTTGCTTACTAAAAGTAACATAGCGGGATACGCCCAAATATTATCTATTAATCTCAGGTTCCAACTAACTTTTGGACAGAAAAATAAACTTTCACCCGAGCAGTACTCCAAATTGTCAATTGTCAATTGTCAATTTTTTCAGTCCATCAAAAGATACGCCTTAATAAACTCATCAAGCCCCCCATTCAGCACCGCATCCGCATTCCCCGACTCATACCCCGTCCTCGCATCTTTAACTAATTTGTAAGGATGTAAAACATAATTGCGGATCTGACTTCCCCATTCGATTTTTTTCTTGGTGCCTTCAATTTTGTCTTTTACGGCTTGTTGCTTTTGCATTTCGAGATCGTAGAGTTTACTGCGGAGCATTTGCATTGCCATAGCACGGTTTAATCCTTGTGTTCTGTTTACCTGACAGGCCACAACAATTCCGGTGGGTTTATGGGTAACACGCACAGCAGTTTCCACTTTATTTACATTTTGTCCGCCCGCTCCACCACTTCGGAAAGTATCCCAATCGAGATCGCTGGGAGAAATATTTATTTCGATGGTATCGTCAATTAATGGGGAAACAAAAACGGATGCAAAGGAAGTATGTCGTTTTGCATTGGAATCGAAAGGAGAGATGCGCACAAGGCGATGCACTCCATTTTCACTTTTTAATAATCCGTAGGCAAATTCGCCGTCAATTTGTAATGATGCACTTTTTATTCCTGCAACATCACCATCCTGAAAATCGAGTTCGGTTATTTTGAAATCTTTTTTATTTGCGTACATATTATACATGCGATAAAGCATGCTCGCCCAATCGCAGCTTTCTGTTCCGCCTGCTCCTGAATTTATGGTAAGAATTGCAGGGAGCTGATCTTCCTGTTCGGTGAGGGTGGATTTGAATTCGAGTTCGTCTAGAGTTTCTCTGGTTTTGGTTAGTTGTTCGTCCACTTCTTCTTCGGTGGTTTCGCCTGCTTGCCAGAATTCAAAAAGCACAGTGAGGTCATCAACAGCAAGTTGTGCGTCGTTATATGCTTTTATCCAGATGTTGTTGGTCTTGATTCTTTTTAAAATACCCTCTGCATTTTTAGGAATGTCCCAGAAACCGGGTTGATGGGTAATTTGTTCGTCCTCGCTAACCTGAATTATTTTATCATCTACGTTAAAGAAACCTCCTCAAAACAAGCAATTTGTCTCTTAAATCATTTAAATGTTCTAATGTCATGGGGCGAAGATAAGCACTAAAAGGTAAAGGTGGAAATTGGAATTGTGAATGAAAGGGCCGGGAAGGCGGGGAGGGCGGGAAGGTTCGGTAAGTTGTTTTTAGTGCGGATGAAAGGTGGTTTCGCGCAGGGAAAGCTGGGGGTGCAGAGTGATGATGAGTTTATTAATGTGGAGGGTTTCCCGCAGAGTCCGCAGAGGGGCAGGGGGAGCAGAGGTAGAATGTGTTTAATAATGTGGAGGGCTTCGCGCAGAGTGTGCAGAGGTATAATGTGTTATTATAATGTAGAAGATTACGCGCAGAGGGTGCAGAGGTGCAGAGGTGCAGGGAACGCAGAGGTACAATGTGTTAAATTACATTTTTAATAAATTAATTTTATCTAATAGTAAAAAATAGGTGTGAATTCATTCTGTTTTCGATAAAGTTCTCTGCCCCTCTGCGGACTCTGCGGGAAACAAACACAATTTCCAGCAAATTTATCGCAGAGGGCGCAGAGGTAAGATGTGTTTAAAAACATTTTTAAATAATTCTTTTTATTTAATTGTAAAAAATAGGTGAAGTTCCATTCGGTTTTCTATAAAGTGCTCTGCCCCTCTGCGGACCCTGCGGGAAACAAACACAATTTGCCGATTTTCGGTAATTGTTTTTTTTCTTCCCGTTTTTCTTCCCGTTCTTACCGACTTACCGGCCCAAATACTCATATTGCTAACGATTCAATTCTTACATGAACATAGAATTTAAAGCACAAACCACTTTTTTAATTAAATTAGCCACTGAAATAAGATACCAGCTAATTAATAAATCAAATACAAGCTGCAATAAATGAATTAGGCTAACCCCATATGAGATCAACACACCGCTACCTTACAATATTCATTTTCACCCTGTTTTTTTCCTGTTCTACCGGCTTAGCCCAGCAGCAATACACTTTTACAAATTATACAGAAGTGGAGGGACTCCCCTCAGGAGGCCAATGGGGAATGTTTAAAGACACGACGGGATACCTGTGGCTTTACGGGGAGCAAGGAGTGGCTAGGTTTGACGGGTATAATTTTAAAGTATTTAGGCATAATCCTGATGACTCTACAAGCATACCTAGTAATAGTTGCGGCGGTGCCCAACTGATGGTTAATGGGGATATATATTTTCTTCTTACCGGAAGATTTCTGCTTTATGATCCCCGAAAATTATCATTCACCAGGCCTATTCCATATAAGGATGAAGGAATGGTTTTTAACTATTCCTATAGTTTAAAAAATGATAAAAATGCACTCTACCATTTTTCGATCAATAATCTTATCCGGGTGAGTAATTCCAAGTGTGATTACTTTCCACTGCCGGAGAATTGGGATTACCAAAATGCAACTTCCGCCAGTGACTCATCAAACCTTATAATGCTGAATGTTTCGGGTAAGGTGTTTGTTTTCAAAACCAACACGAAAAAATTCGATCAAATAAAAATTTATGATCGCGCAGGTAACCCCGACAGCACCGTTTTTTCTATTATGTTTAGTGCAATAGAGAACAATTTTATTGCCATCAGTAAAAAACATCTTTATCACTACAATAAAAACTCCGATACCTTCATTCCAAATCTCGACCTGCAGCAATTAAGTTTTGCCGGGCAACTGAATGATGCCAGATTTAGCAAACCTATATTGTACCAAAACTATTATTTTGCATTTACAGTAGACGGGAATCTTTACAAACTAAATATTAAAACAGGGGAGGAAAAAGTTGTTTATCTAAACAAAAAAATTCCTGAATATGAGATAAAGGATAAATCCATTAGTGGTGTGATTGATAAAAATGGAATGCTTTGGATCAGTTCTGTCAATATGGGCTTGTTTCGCTACAACATCCACAGTGACCGGTATGAGCAGTTTATTCATGAGCCAGGAAACCCGGGAAGTATTCCCAGCAACAATGTTAGGACTATAGTTCCAGACGATAACGGAATGGCTTGGATTGGCTGCGGTGTACATGGGTTGGTGAAAATGGAACCGGTGTTGCCAGTTATGGAGCGCTTAAGCCCTGATGCAAATAAAAAGAAGATTGTTTTTGGAGGAGATCCTAAGAACGTCCGCACATTCCTCGAGACTGAAACAGGTTATCTTGTGGGAACGCTTCAGGGTTTATATAGTTATGAAGAATCCAAAAAAGAATTCAGTGAAATAGCGGGTCGATCAAGGCAAGAACCACCAAATGTCTCCGCTTTGTCAAGGGATGGATCCGGAAACATTTGGTCAGGAACCTGGGGTGGATGGATAAGGATCGTGAATCCAAAAAATAATAAATATATAATTTCCGAAAGTCAGGTTGGAGCTACTCAGGTTCGCAATATGTTTTGCGATAGTAAAAATACGATGTGGATTGGCACAGGGGAAGGAAAGATATTTACTGTTAATGTTAATGAAATTGATTTTGACGATCCGGCTTCACTGAAATTCAATCCTGTTTATTACAAACAAAATAATGCTTCACCTACTTCAAATGATTTTGTGTTTACTATCATTGAAGATGCAGATGGCAATATGTGGGTAGGAGATGGCAATGGATTGAATTTCTTTAATCGCTCTGCAAAAAAATGGATTCGATATTCCAATATTCCCGGTGATAAACATAGTATTCATGGTAATGATGTGCGCTCCTTGGCTTTTGACAAAAAGGGCACATTATGGATCGGCACCAATGGCGGAGGGTTGAACCGTTACAATAAATCAGAAAATAATTTTACGCATTTCACTGCGGAGAATGGATTACCCAATGATGTAATTTATACCATCCTTTGCGATAACAACGGCATGTTATGGCTGGGTACCAACCACGGTTTGTGCCGCTTTAACCCGGATGATTATTCCTGTAAAAATTTTACATTGAAAGATGGGTTACAGAATTATGAATTTAATACAAATGCTGCATTAAAGCTTACAGATGGAAGATTGCTTTTTGGTGGAGTAGATGGCTACAACGTAATTGACCCTTCGAAGATTGAAAATACAAAAACACTACCTCCAGGTATCGTAATTTCCTCTATCAAAATTTTTGACCGTGAAGTTTCTCCCGGAGATGATTATTTAAAATTAAAATACACAGAAAATAGTTTAACATTTGAATTTGCCGCTCTCAGCTTTTACCGCAACCAGGATAACCGTTATGCTTACAAGATGGAAGGCATTGACCCCGACTGGATCTATAGCAGCGACAGGAGATTTGTGACCTATTCAAACCTCGAACAGGGAGATTATATTTTCAAAGTAAAAGCCTGCAATAGTTATGGCGAGTGGAACGAAACAGGAATACAACTTAGCATCACCATTACTCCCCCTTGGTGGGAAACATGGTGGTTCCGTTCGTTGATGGTCCTCGTTGTAGTTTCAGGAGTAGTGTTGTTCTTAAGGAACAGAACTGCTTCATTTCGTAAGCAGAAATTGATTTTAGAAAGCACAGTTGAAGAACGGACCGCTGATTTGCGAGAGCAGAAAGAAATTTCTGAACAACAACGATTGCGGGCTGAACAAAGTGAAAAATTCAAACAGCAGTTTCTTGCAAATATGAGTCATGAAATCCGCACCCCCATGAATGCTGTGATGGGTATGACCAATTTGTTGATAGAAAAAAATCCGCGAAGCGACCAGTTTCAATATCTTGATGGAATAAAAAAGTCGTCTGATAATCTTTTACATATTATCAACGATATTCTAGACCT